>PHAG01000003.1 GCA_002841625.1 Firmicutes bacterium HGW-Firmicutes-1
AATGTGGCTTGTCATCTAGCTAATTGGAAACTGTTAATGCGGCTGGAACACGCTTAGGGCGGTCACATATAATAAACTGTTATCTAGCTGTCACATAACAATGTCATTTACGACGCCACCCTCGTAAACACTGATAATATAATTGTATTTACGACCTTAGTGTCATAAATATCAATTCTGTGTGAACCCATTTATCTCGATCTATACTTTCCAATCACACATCAATATTATCCAATGGACTTACTATTTTTCTTATACTTCTATTTGTTACATGAGTATATATTTCTGTCGTTTTTAAACTACTATGTCCAAGCAATTCCTGAATGTATCTAATATCTGTCCCCGACTCCAGCAAATGAGTTGCAAAACTATGCCGCAATGAATGAACTGATACATCTTTATGAATGCCTGCATGATCACAAGAGCATTTAAATATCCTCTGTACGGAACGCGTCGTTAATTGATTATCATCTTCCTGTCCTTCAAAAAGCCATTTCTTTGGTTTATATAAACCATAATATTTTTTCAACTGAATAAGTGCTTTGTTGGATAGCAATGTATACCTATCTTTACGTCCTTTACTTTGCTTCACTTTTATTAACATTCTGTCACTATCAATATCTGTTAATGTAATATTAACAACTTCTGAAACCCTAAGTCCAGAAGAATATATAAGATATAAGATAGTCTTATGTTTTTCATTTTTTGTAGCTTTCATTATAGCTATAATTTCCTCAATACTAAGTATATTAGGTAGTTTTTTCTCTTTCTTAGGCCTTGGTATTTTAAATATGATATTTTCTCTTTCTAAAATAAACGCACAAAATAGCTTTAGACAATTGATAGTTTGGTTAATATTACTATGTGATACATCTTTTACTTTTATTAAATACAATATATACTCTTTAATGTCTTCTTCTTGAATTTTTTCTAATGATTTATTTGTATATTTCTCAAATAAAACAAGGCTACTTATGTAATTCTGAATTGTTTTACCACTATAACCTCTTACTATTAATTCATCTCTCATTTTTTGAATTAAAGCATTATTAACTGCGCTAGCTTCTGATATCCATTCAATGCTACAATTTTCAGTATTTTTTAATATCTGATTTAAGATATTAAAACATCGTGGCATTCTGAATATTTTTGAATTTGCATTCCATTCTAAAAGTGAATTTAGTTTTCTAAGTTCTTTTAATTCAAAGCTTGACCAACTTACAATTTCACAATACTCCCCAGTATTTTTCAGCTTCACTTTCTCCCCCTTATAAAGATTAAATCATATTATAATGTTCTAATATTATTTTATTGTTCAGAAAACACACTATAATAAAACAGCATTATTATCATATATAGTTTTTAATTGATTGTTGGAGATATTTGATTAGAAAAAGAATGTTGAAGAAAATAAATGATTAACCTAAAAATGTCACTTATAAATAAAATGACTTCTCCTGTAAGCTAGTTACCATCTACCCTCAAAATTTCACATATCTTTTTAAATACTCTACTCTATCTCTCTCTATACTTCTCAATAAGTTAAATCGATTATAACATGAATTACAATCAATAATCTATATATTTCTTAATTCACTGCAATTATTCTACAAAATATTACCTTATAGGCTTTATATATTACCAAAAGACTAACTACTAATTGTATTTTTTCAATTTCATTATTACTCATAGGCATAGAAAAGAACATAAAGATCGGATACATGGTACTTTATTATGTATCCGATCTTTATTCTAATGTTTCATCACTGAGCAAATGCTCCTGAAGTCCTAAACCCTATATCATATAATCAATCGTTTTTTCCAAGGTACTCTTAAATCTAATCTTTCTATACTTCTCAATATCCAACCATTTATTCGCATAATCTTCCTCAAGCATATCATGATTAATAACCTTTTCATAATCTCCTTGCCATTTTATGAATTCCTCTATCGTTGAAACTTTAACATAAAATCCATTTGCATCAAATATTTCTTGTTCATCAAATGCATAATTCTCTATTCTAATAACTGTATCCAATATAGCCTTCCTTATTTTTGCAACTACACCTTGCTCTAAGTCAATAAAATTCATTGATACTGGGTATTCATAACTTTCACCGACAATCGGAACTACATGACCAACACGAAACACTTCCTTATACCTAACACTTCTTTTCACTATATTTTCCTCTAATACAAAGAAGTATTCATCAAAAGCTTGCACTTTAAATTCAATATCTTCACCCACAAATTTACTAACTGCTTCAATTCCTTTTTCAAGCTTGGAGATGATTCCACCCCCACATACATCATACCCTTCAACAAGAACAAAACGACCAGTATTTTGGTTATGCTTAAACTCATCGAAGCTGATATCTTCCTTCGTTTTAATAGTTACTTCTGCAACATCGTTCGTTTTTACCTCTATAGCATCTTCACTAATGATTAAGTTGGTAGCATCAATTACTTTGTTGATCACAATAATTTCACATTCAACTTCTTGTGTTGATATTTTCAACTTATACTTTTTATCTTTGACTAGTACATTTTTACCCATCCAAAATAAATTTGCTTTAAAAACATGATCTACGATTGGTTTGTTTTCAAAATGAGAAATAAATTCTCCTCTCTTATTGAAAAATTCATCTTCAACTGTGATACCGACAGACATACCAGCTTCTGCGAAATCCTTATTATCCTTATCTTGAAAATACTCGATGCTTTTGACCTTTGTTTTCTTATTGCTCGGAGAAATTAGAATTTCATCTCCAACATGAATCGTACCAGATTCTATTCTTCCTGCAATTATTCTTCTGTGATCAAATTTATAAACGTCTTGTATAGGGAATCTTAGTGGCTTATCTTCGAGCCCCTTATCTTTTTCAATTAAATCAATTGCCTCTAAAATTGGCTCGTCATTGTACCAAGCCATTTTATCTGATCTTGAAGTTAAGTTTTCTCCATAAAACGCTGAAATTGGAATGTATTTTAGCGGATAAACATGTAGACTATTTAAAAATCCATTCATTTCTTGCTTGATTATATTAAATTTTTCTTCTGAATAATCAATTAAATCCATTTTATTCACAATCACATATACCTTTTGAATGCCAAGTAATGAAAGAATATAACCATGTCTTTTAGATTGCTCTTGTACACCTTCCTTAGCATCAATAATAAGTAGGGCTGCTTCTGCATTTGCTGCACCTGAAATCATATTCTTTAAGAATTCTTTGTGTCCAGGTGCATCAATAATGACATAATCTCTTTTCTTTGTAAAGAATTGCAATTGGGTAGTGTCTATAGTGATTCCTTGCTTTTGTTCTTCTTCAAAGGCATCCAATAAATAAGCATATTCAAAGGGCTTACCCTTTTCCTTACATACCTTTTTAACTCTATCAATTTTACCTTCCGTTACTGATTTTGTATCATATAAAAGCCTACCAATTACTGTGGATTTGCCATGATCCACATGACCTACTACGACTATTTTGAGCTTTTCTCTATCTATTGACATTATGTTGACCTCCGTGGAATTATTTAAGCACATAGTACATGTTATATATTTTTATTGTTCAATTTGAGCTGTATTATATTTACTTTTATTTCTCTAATTTAACACTCTCAATTATTTACCAATTAAGGTAGCTTCATATTACAACCTCTATCACCAATTGAGAATATCTTCATATTGCTTCCTTCATCCCCAATTAAGAATATCTTCATATTGCTTCCTTCATCCCCAATTGAGAATATCTTCATATTGCTTCCTTCATCCCCAATTGCGAGTAACTTCATATTACAACCTTCATCCCAATTGAGCATCCATTCTTTCTACCTTTACATATACCCATCTTTCCGAAGCTTTTGCATAGCATACGCATCCTCTTGATCTTGTGCTCTTCCTGCACGTTCACTTTGTGTCGTATGTTTTAATTCCTCAATTATTTCCGCAATCGTTGTTGCATTAGAATCTATTTTACCTGTACAAGGTGCACAGCCTAAGCTTCTATAACGTTTCCCATCTCTTGCAAAATATAGGTCGACCAATGGGATATTTTCTCTTTCAATATAAGCCCAAATATCAATTTCGTTCCAATGTAGAATTGGATGAACCCTAATATGATTACCTTTAGGAAAATCAGTTTTAAACTGATCCCACAACTCTGGTGGTTGGTTGGTATAATCCCATTCCGAGTCCTTATTACGTTCGCTAAATACTCTTTCCTTAGAACGAGAACCTTCTTCATCTCTTCTAATCCCCAGGATAAGACCTTCAAATTCATACTTGGTTACTACTTGTTGTAGCCCATCTGTTTTTAGAGCTTTACAGCAAACTAGTCTACCCGCATGAGGTCCCATACCATCTTGTAACGCTTCCTCATTTGTATGTACAATTAAATCTAAATCAAATTCCTTAGCAATTTTTTCTCTATATTCAATCATTTCAGGGATTTTATATGTAGTATCCACGTGTATAAATGGAAAAGGACTATGACCAAAAAAAGCCTTTTTTGCTAACCATAAAAGAACTGTTGAATCCTTACCGATAGACCATAGCATACCTAGCTTACCAAACTTTTTATATGCTTCCCTTAAAATAAAAATACTTTGTGCTTCCAGTTGATCTAAATGATCCATGATTTACTACCTCCAAGTTTTAGTTGTTTTATTTATCTTTCAACGCCTCTTCTATCGCTTCTTGTAGTAGTTCCCAACCTACCCGATCCACAGTATTTCTGAATCTCTCACTTTTTTTACCATGCTTCGTAAAAAAGGCTAAGGTTGCTTCAACTATCTTATGAACATCTTCCTTTTCAAATAAAATTGGAATCAACTTTTTTCCTATAGCAATCTTATTTCCAAATAAGCCACCAAAATATAGAATGAATCCTTCTTTACCTTCCCAAGCCTTCGTTGGACAGGCTTTCACACACCTTCCACAATTGATACAGTCCTCTTCATGAAAAGTTAATCTTTTATTTTTTTTATCTACAGCTATCGCCTTCGTTGGACATACCTTTTCACACAAACCACAAAAGGTACATGCAATTTCGTTCCAATTAACCGCTACACCACCTTTAATGCCCAAATCATTTTCTTGAGCCTTAAGACAGTTATTTCTACAGCCTGTTATACCTAGCTTGAACTTATGGGGTAGCTCTCTACCATAATATCTTTCGTCAAACTCCTGTGCTAATTCAGAAGTATCTATTTGACCACTTGAACAAACTGTTTTCCCTTGACAAGCTGTTATGGTTCTTACTGCAGGACCACATGCTGCACGTTCTAAACCTGATGCTTCCATCTCTTTCTTAACTTCCTCTATATCTTTTAACTCTATAAATGGAATTTCTATACTTTGTCTAGATGTCATATGTACATATCCACGTCCAAACTTTTCTGCAATTTCATAAACTTTTTTTAGCTTATCAGCTTGTAATTGACCGCCAACAACTTTAATTCTAAGTACAAAGTGTTCCTTATCTGTTTGATTTATAAAACAATCTTTTTTTAGCTGCCCATAGTCAACCTTGGCCATTTTCAATTCCTCCTTGTTTCGGCTTAACTTCTATTTAAGCCCCATTTATGTCTAATGTTCTTCTCTATACGCCCAAAAATAAACTTATCAACTGTGAGTCCTATTACAATAATAACAATCATAACTGCCATAACTTGGCTAATATCTGAGAGATCTCTACCGATCATGAGAACTTGACCCAGTCCTTTAGTTGCAGAAAGCATTTCACCTGCCATTAATGCTCTCCAAGCAAAGGACCAACCTTGCTTTAGACCTGAAATAACATTTGGTAAACTAGCTGGTATAATTACATTCCAATATATTTTAAAGCCACTTGCACCCATAGTCTTAGCTGCTCTTATGTATAAGGGATTCACATTTTTTATCCCCGACTCTATAGCCATTGCGATTGCAAAGGTTGAACCAATTGTTATAACAAAAATAATTGCACTCTCATTTAAACCAAACCATAAAATTGCAAAGGGTAACCAGCAAATACTAGGGAGCGTTTGTAAACCAAGAATCAATGCACTGAAATTTTCATCAAGATATTTAAATCTAACTATAGTAAGTCCAATTGTAATTCCAATGATTGTAGAGATTAAATAGCCAACTAAAATTCTTTTCAAGCTAGCAGCAATTGCTATTCCTAGCGTATTATTCGTAATAAGCTTCAAAAGAGTTTTTCCTACATCTATTGGAGATGGGAAGGTATAGACCTTCCAAATACCTAGTACTTCAACACCTAATTTATAAATTACTTCCCAAATCAGGATCAGAATGAGATAAAATGCTATCTTTTTCAAGAGTCCAATCATTGTCGTATTCTGCTTTTGCAACTTTCTCCACCTCCTCCTTTAATTCTTTCATTACATCTGCTAGAACATAGGTTAAATCTATGTTTTCAAGTTGCCTTGGTCTTGCCAATTGTATTTTAAATTCTTTTTTAATAAGACCTGGGCTTGCTGACATAACCAAAACTCTATCCGCTAGAAGAACTGCTTCTTCCACATTATGCGTAACAAAGATGACTGTTTTTTTCGTTTCCCACCAAATTTTTTGGAGCTCCATTTGCAAAATCAATTTTGTTTGGCTGTCTAGTGCTGCAAAAGGTTCATCCATAAGTAATATCTCTGAGTCTAAGGTTAAGGCTCGAGCTAACGCAACTCTTTGCTTCATACCACCTGAAAGTTCATGAATAAATGAATTTTGAAACTTAGTCAGATGCACCATCTTTAAATATTTCAATGCTTTTTCTCTTCTAATTTCTTTTGGTACTCCTGCATTTTTCATTCCAAATTCAACATTATCTATAACTCTTAACCACGGGAACAAAGCGGATTCTTGAAACATGACTGCACGATCTGGTCCAGCCTTTTTAACCTCTTTATCATTGAATATGATTCTACCTTCTGTTGCTTTTACTAGTCCTGCAATCATGTTTAACAATGTTGATTTACCACAACCTGAAGGTCCTAAGAGGCAAATAAATTCACCTTTTTTTATTTCTAAATTTATGTCTGATAATGTATGTATTGTTTGTTGTTTTGAAATAAAGCTTTTGCTTACACCTTCGACAATTAAGCTCATAAACTAGTCACCTCAATTTTGTATTTTATGATTGAATTTCTTCAAGCTGCTTCTCTTTTAATACTTTATTTAAGTAGGTTAAATTAAATAGCTGTTCATAATCTGGTGTTTTTTCAATAAAGCCCGCTTCCATCGAGAAAGCAGCAAAATCTACAACTGAATCCTTTTGTGGGTTATAGGTAACCGTTAGTCTGTCAAAGGCCGCATCAAGAACTGCTGGATCTATTTCTTTATCAGTTAAGGCTTTGATTTCTTCATTTACAATTTGCTTTGCATGTTCAAGATCACTATTTATATATTCTGTTATTTCTATATGGGCTTTCAAAAAGTTTTCTACTATCTCTGGATTTTTTTCAGCAAACTCTTTTCTTGCAATAACAACAGCTGAAGTATACAAACCATCTCTAAACACTTTATTGTAGTCCAAAACAACTTTAGCACCAACTTCTATTATCAATCTTGAACCCCAAGGTTCTGGAACAAAAGCAGCATCTATCTCTCCTGAATCTAATAATGTTTTAATATCTGGATTTGCCGCTGCAAGGATTTCTACAGATCCACCTTTAGCACTATCAGTTAAGCCATTTTCCTTTAACAAGTTAAGTAAGGATAAATGTTGAGTGTTTCCAAATTGGGGAACAGCAATTTTTTTACCGTCCAAATCTTTGATATCTTTCATGTTAACGTCTTTCCTAGAAACCAATATAGCTCCTGCATCTGTAGCTCCTGCAATGATAATGATATCCCCCTTTGATTTCGTAAACCCATTAATAGCTGGACCCGGCCCAATATAACCAAGATCAACTTCACCTGCAAAAAAAGCTTCTATTTCAGCAGGGCCTGCGTTAAACGCTTTCCACTCTATCACGTTATTTTCTCCCACTGCTTTTTGAAATTGTCCTTCCACTCGCCCCACGAGAGCTTGTGAATGGACTATATTGGGGAAATGGGCAACTCGAATGGTTAAATTCTCACTGAGTGTTTCTTTAGCGCATCCAGATAACGTTCCTACTAATATACTTACTATTACTCCTAAAACAGTAAATCTTTTTAAATCTTTTAACATGCTCCGCTCCTCCTCTTTATGATTTATTAAATCAGTATATTTTTCATTTCCTTTAAAACATATTAAACATACCGTTTTACTAATATATGTATTATAAGGTCAATTAATTTATTTGTCAATATCTTTATTAAATGTAATTTCTTTATTCTGGTTCACCTATGATAATGTCCTAGCGTACCCCATTTAATTATGTCCATTTCAAATCAATGGTTTATAATATATCCTCATGAATATTAACATCGAGGTTATAACCACTCATTTAACGAAATAGAGATAAAAGCATTTTTTCTTCTAGATGAATACGAAAGGCAGTAAGTGTTCATTTTTCGCCCGACCGGCCAAAGGGTAAGGCCAGAAAAATGAACACTTACTGCCAATAATCTATACACCTATCAGAAAAAATGCTTTTGTCGACTGTCTTATCACCAACTATAACTAGTGCTTATGTTTTAGATTTATTAGAACATTTCCAAAACTGCTTGACACACCATTTCCGTGCAAAAAAACATCCCAGACAATGCATTTTAATATGCTTTGTTAGGATGTTTCATTTATTAGCTTCTATGTAACCCACATTCTTTATGCTCTGAACTTTCCCACCACCATCTGCCGCTTCTTATATCTGCTCCATCAGCAACTGCTCTAGTACATGGTTGACAACCAATACTTGGAAAGCCTTTAAGGTGTAGCGAGTTATAAGGAATATTCTCCTTACGCATATAATCCCACACTTGCTCTTCACTCCAATAGGCTATTGGGTTTATCTTAAATATACCATTTTTCGAATCCCATTCAAACAGCTCAATATTTTGTCTATCTTGTGATTGCCCTCTTCTAAGTCCACAAATCCATCCTTCAGATGTTGAAAGCACTCTTTTAAGGGGTTCAACTTTTCTGATCTCACAGCATTTTTTTCTAAGTTCAAGGTTATTGTAAAAAAGATTCGGACCATAAGAAGATACCATATTTTGAAGTTCTTCATTATTAGGTGCATAGACCTCATATCTAAAACCATATCTCTCCATAGATGAATTCATTACATTATAGGTTTCTTGATAATGTCTACCTGTATCAATGAAAAAAATTCTCGCCTTAGGTTCAATTGTAAGCAGCATATGCGTTAATACCTGATCTTCGATAGATAAACTAGACGCCAATACCAATTTTTCTTTTCCAATATTTTTTATGGCAAATTCAATTACTTCCTCTGGGCTTTTATCCTTAAACCTTAGATTTAACTGTTCTACTTCATTTTGATTCATCATTTACCTCCAATAAGAAAACAACTCAAGTTTATATATTAGTATACCTATATATTAACACGGAATTGTTTTATTGTAAATAATAAACCTTTCATTACGATTCATTTAATCCGTTTAAGAGATATCATGTTTCAAAAAATCCTGATTAAAAATCAAAGAGCTTATGTATCATCTCTTTATATTTTTGGATTTCTTCTTCGTCTTCCATAGCCTTTAACTGTTTTATAGGCTCACGTATTACTCTCTTTATGGCAGAATTCACTAGCTTATCAACAAAAGCATATTCTCTCGCATTAAGCTTAAGTTTCTTCTGGATCAGAAGCATCGTATCTTCTTTAGAATCAAGACATATTTCGTGAAATGACTCAATGATATGATCTACCCTAGTCTGATGTATCCATAAATGAAGCAATTTTACTTCATCATCAATTAGTGCCTTAACCTTCTCAGCAATTTCCTCACGATGTTTTTTATTATTGTCAGTTATTTCTCTCAAATCATCAATGTCTAAGAGATGCACTCCTTTAAGCTTGCCAATTTCTCTATCGATATCCATTGGCACAGCCATATCAACAAAAGTAATGTTTTTTGAAAGTGTTGGCAGCCTTTCACTTTTTATAATCATATGTGGTGAAGCTGTTGCACTAATAACTACATCCATGAGTGGTAATACCTTGTACCGATCTTCATATAAAACAGCCTGAATGTAAGGATTCTTAGACGATATTTCCTCTAGCTTACATTGATTTCTATTACACATATAAATATATTTAACACCATACTCTAATAAATACTTTGCACATAACTGGCCTATTTCTCCAGCTCCAATGATTAAAACATGTGCATCCTTAAATTGTTCAAGTCTATTAGATAAAAGCTTTACTGCAACAGATGCTATGGATAGTGGGTTTTCGGAAATTTTATATTCCTTTTTCATTCTTTTTGCAAATGTAATTGTTTCTCTAAAGATTCTATTAAGGAATTTCTTACTTGCACCAATTTCATTAGAAAATTCTAAAGAATCCTTCACCTGACCTAATATTTGGTCTTCACCAAGGATAACAGAATCTAGCCCCGATGTAACCGTGTAAAGGTGCTCTATTGCAGCTTCACTCGCTATATCAAAAAAATAGTCCATGATCTCTGTTGATTGAAAATACACTACTAAATAATTCTTAATTATTTGAGCCATGCCCTCATTTTCAGAACAAGCGTAATAGATCTCACTTCTATTACAAGTGGATACAATTACGACTTCTTCTATATCCAAATCTAATAATTGATTCATTACCTCAATCTTTTTAGAATCTGTAAATGCAATCTTTTCGCGTATTTCCACGGAGGCTTGCTTATGACTAATGCCAACTACACCAATATTCATCTGTATCCTCCCTGTAAATTTAATAGCTTTATTATAGCATATGAAAACCTAAATTCAACGCAATTATTTACGTCCTACTAGCCAATAACCTAATCCAACTACTAAGCATCCACCAACCATATTGCCTAAAGTTACTGGTAAAAGGTTGTTAAAATAACCTACCAAAGTGATTGTTTCACTATGAGGGATCAAAAGTCCAATTGTTAAAAGCGTCATATTTGCAATACTATGCTCGAAGCCAGCCGTAATAAAAGCAAAGAGACACCAAAAAATCATAATCAACTTGGCAGTTTCTTCCTTCATCTTAATTGCACATAAAACTGCTAGGCACACTAAAATATTACACAAGATACCCTTAAAGAAAAGCTCAGCAAACGACCCATTCATTTTCGAATCTGTTAGTTTAAGTATAAATGCCGCTAAGTCACCTTTGACCAATCCTGTCGAAACAAATAACCACGCAGTAAAAATACTTCCAACTAAATTCCCTATATATGAAACCATCCAGATATTAATCGTATCCATCCATGACACCTTTTTATCTAAGGCTCCAACTGTCATAACAAAGTTATTTCCTGTAAATAGCTCAGATCCTGCCATAATAACAAGACTAAGTGCAATCCCAAAGGACAAGCCCATGACAATTTTAGTTGCCGGGGAACCTGTTAACAAACCTCCAATTGTCATGATTAATAAGATCCCTAGTCCTACAAACATCCCTGCCATAAAGGAAAGTATAAAATATCTTAAGAGACTTTTTTTTAACATCGTAGCTTTTGCTATTGCTACATTGGATACATTTTCAATTAATTCATTCATTTAATGGATCTCCTTATTTATGTACTTTTATGTTATGTTTTCTTTTATGTTTATGTTTTTTGTTTATGTCTTTTGTTCATGTTTTTGTTCATATTTTTGTTCATATTTTTGTTTATGTCTTTTGTTTATGTCTTTTGCTTATGTCTTTTGTTTATGTCTTTTGCTTATGTCTTTTGCTTATGTTTTTTATTAATTTACTTCATTACCATTTGTCAAGTTCACATCATCCTTATACCAATACCCACCAAACTTAATTTGATCGACTACAATTACTTTTTCATCAAGCTTAACATCCTTTAGTACCTCATTTTTAAACGTTTCAAAGCCAACTCGATCCACAATATAACCAATATGTTCCTTAACCAATGATCTATCAATATATCTATCAACAAAATCATATGTATTTTGAATAATCTTAATCATAGAATCTCTATCCCCCCATTTTATGAAGGTTTCTGCCATTCTTGGATTTTTCTTTCCTGTCCTACCCATAATAACCATTCGATAATATATTTGCTTACTTCGTTTCCATGCACCCGTTGGACATTTACGAATACATTCACCACAACCTATACATAGTTTTTCATCTCTTACAATAGAAAAATCCTTCATTTCTAATGCTCCAGTAACTCTTTTAGAGCAATTATCAACACATGCATTACAGCTTATGCATTTTGACTCCTCATAAATAGGTTCTACTGTACAGATGATTCCAAAGTCTTGCATGTACGCTTTAATACAATCATTAGGGCAGCCCGTCACTGCAATTTTAAAATGAAAATCGTTTGGATAAACCGCTTTTTCAAGCTCTTTTGCAAAGCTTGTTGTGTCATCATTTGCAAAGGGACACACACGATTTCCGATACATGCTGAAATATTACGAGTTCCTGCTGAAGGATATCCCCCATCTGTTACTTCTAACGCCAATCCTAATGACTCAATCAATGGCTTGATTTTTCCATTGATTTCTGGAATTTTATCAAAATCAATATCCGGTATTTCAAAACCTTGGCGAGTTGTAATATGAACTGTTCCATTGCCATACTCTGTTGCGATAGAATGGATCAGATTAAAATACTCTGTTTCTATATGTCCTCCTGGCACCCTTATTCTAAGAGCCGTTTTGCCTCTTTCTTTCGTGACTCTATAGGCATTTTTAGTAATTTTCTTTCTATCAATACTCATTTTAGCACCGCCTAATCTATTAGATTTTTTGCTCTTTCATATTTAAATACAGGACCTTCAAGGCATACATATGTTTCATCAATCTTACAATGTCCACACTTTCCAATTCCACAGCTCATTTTTCGTTCAAAGGATACCCAGATGTTTTCTTCGGGAACTCCTCTTTTTACAAGTTCTAAGGTAGTAAACTTCATCATAATTGGAGGACCAACTACGATAATTTTCGTCTCATGTATATTAGAAATCTCAAGTAGATTTAAATGCTCTGTAATTAATCCAGTTTTACCCTGCCAATTCGCATCTGCAATATCAACTGTAATATTTGCCTTTCCAGCTTCTACCCATTCTTGAAGCTCCTCTTTAAATAAAATATCCTTAGGGCCTTTGAAACCTACAAGAACTTTGACTGATTTAACCTCTTTAGAAGACATGAGAGACTTAATTACTTTCTTTACTGGTGCAAGTCCGGTACCTCCTGCAATAATCTTGACATGTGAATTGCTATAATCTTTTAGATGAAAGCCATTGCCGTAAGGCCCTCTAACATATAAGAAATCTCCTGCTTGAAGCTCAAATATTTTATCTGTTAACGTACCGACTTTTCTTATGGTTAAAAAAAGTTTGTTATCATCATAATCACTAATAGAAATTGGAGCTTCACCAACACCAGGGATAGAAAGCTGTAAAAACTGTCCAGGGAGAACATTCTTTGTATATTCAAGCGTAAAGGTGTAATCAATATCTGTCTCTGTATGAACATCAAGGATCTTAATTCTTTCCATTAAATAAGGATTATTCATTACTACCCACCTCCTCAATAATTTGACTTAATTTATTGATACATTTCGAAAAGGAAATATATTCTGGACATACATCATCACAACGACCACAACCTACACACATATGTTCATTGAATCTTTTATAATAGTCATTGATTTTATGCATGGTTTTAAATCTCATCTTTTCTCCATTCTTCGTTCTAAAATCATGACCGCCTGCCATGTTTGTAAACTCCTTAATTTGACAACCTGCCCATCGACGTCGTCTCTCTCCTGTTATTTCAGAATCCTTATGCGAAACATCCTGCATTGTAAAACACGAGCAAGTGATACAAGAAGTATTACATCTACCACAAGCAATACACCTTCTTGTATATTCCTGCCAGATCGAATGTTGAAAAATTTCATTGGTTAGCTTCTCAATACTAGGAACGTTTACCTTAACACTATTTTCTTCTATGTAATCAGGTTGAAATTCTGTAGCTTCATAAGCTCCAAAGTATGCATCGAGGCTTGTATCTTTGATATGTATGCTTATTTCCTCTGAAAATCTAAAAGCTGCAGCATAATCCTCGGTTTTATTCGAATTCATAGAAACGCAGAAGCACGTATCAAAACCTTCAGTACATTCAATCATAAAAAATTTTACTTTTTCTCTTAGTCTCTTATAATAAAAATCTTCAATGCCACCATTTCTCAAAAAAATCGCATCTAATTTCTTGATTCCATTTATGTCACAAGGTCTTAAAAATATGGCGATTTTCTTTTCATCGATGTCTGGAACTTCTATTTTATCCTTACGAAAGTAAAGCAAGGTTTCTCGAATTGGAAAAATAATATCTTTCGGTGAAAGCCCTGTTTTTTCAGTTAACGTCATTTCCTCCAGACTGTTAATCTTAGCATATCTCATTTCATTGGTATTTGAAAATGCACCTTCGTCTTCAAACAATACCGGCCCATAGATCGTATATTCCAGTGCCATTTTTTTTAATATCTCATTAAAATCCAGCTTATTCACTTTCACTTCCATGGAAATCCTCCTTAACTTTATTGTTAAAATTATATCAAAATAAACCTATGCTTTCAGTATCCCCAGATACATTTGTAATAGATTTATATACATGAATAATTTATTTAAGGGGATGCTAAAGTATAAGCTTGTAATTGCAAATCAAAAATTCTGGGATTTTTAGGTAGCTATAGCTACTGAACTTTGAGATGAAAGAAGATATACTACGTTCATAAGCTGTTAAACTAACTTCAGCAAATAAGTAAATTAGAAAGTTAGACCACAAATTTAAGGAGGAAATAGAATATGGAAATAACAAAAGAAATGACAATTGGTGATGTAGTTAGAAATTTCCCAAAGTCAGTAGATGTTTTATATAGTTTTGGAATGCATTGTGTTGGATGCCCTTCTTCACAAAGTGAAACCTTAGAGGAAGCTGCATATGTACATGGATTTGACGTAGCAGACCTTATGACAAAGCTAAATGAAAGTAAGTGAGGAAGAAATATGGATACAATACAATTAATGATAGATGAGCACAAATACATTAAGAGAATGCTTCAGGTAGTTCGTAAGGCTAGCCTTAACATTTTACAAGGTGGCGGGATTGATTTTAATGACTTTTACCAAATGATTGATTTTGTAAGGAATTATGCAGATAATCATCATCATGGAAAAGAAGAAAAGTTATTATTTAACCGAATGGTAGAAGAGTTAGGTCCTCTAGGAGAAAAACTAATAAGACACGGTATGCTTGTGGAGCATGACCTTGGAAGATTATATATGAAAGACTTAGAGGCTGCACTATTAAAGGTTCGAGATGGTGACGAAGAAGCAAAAATAGACGTAATTGCGAATGCTGTCTCCTACACAAACTTACTTAATAGACATATTGATAAAGAAGATACCGTAATATATACATTTGCGCAAAGATCACTCTCCCCTGAGAGTATGAATGAGATTAATATTGCTTGTGATAAATTCGAAGCAGAAATGGAAGTACAGAAAGTACAAGAAAAGTATATTCATTTAGTTGAAACGCTAGAAGCAAAATATAAAGTATAAAAATACATTTTTATGATAAGTAAATCGGCTTGCTGAGCTAAAATTCTAGTTATACTTCTGCCGCTTTTCCAATTGCAGATGCAGAACTTCCTAGCAAATTAAAAAATCGGCATATAGCCGATTTTTTGTTATCCCAATACAAAGGAAAAAAACCTTAAAATATCAAAAAAGTCCTTAGATCTATATCTTATTGTATATCCATCTTCATCTGCTACTGCGTCCTTATAAAACGAAGCCTTAAACGCATCCACATGCTTAACAAAATTTACTTCAATATCAAAAGTGATTGGTAACTGCTTCACTTGAATATTTTGTTGTATCGAAAGTTCTGTCTTTTCCCTAATTTCATCAAGTACATTCTTTGGATTGCAATTGATTGTTGCACCACCAAAACCTTCCTTCGTTATAACTGTAAATATGTCCTTGTCAATATTGTTAACCTCTTGACAAATCCCCTTATCACCAACAACCATAATTACAGGAACATTCGCATAACAACAAGTGTAATAATAAATTAAAAATTCGGAAGCCGGCTCTCCATTAATGCACATACTACGCACATATTTTGGGTACAAGGTATGGGAAATTGGATTCGTATTTGAACCAGCTCTACTATGAAATCCTACAAAGATAGCTGCATCAAAAGTTGAATCAATCCCTTCCACCATTCCGTATGGATGTCCGCTCCAACCTCGTATCAGCCTAACCTCTTTCGGAAAAAATTCTGGAAGAAGATTTCTTGCTGTATCATGAGCATCCTTTAAATAAATATCATCATACCCTTGCTCTATTGCTACATCAATTACTTTTTGAATTTCTTTAATCCACTCAATAATAAAAGAACCACTTTCTCTGTTATCTAGTTCTGTTTCACTCCAGCTAGTTACACCACAAACACCTTCAATATCTGCACTTATATAAAGCTTCATAATTATTCACCTACTTGATCTATAGAATATGGAGTTGCTTGATATACGTAATAGTTTAGCCAATTAGAATACAGTAAATGAGCATGACTACGCCAAGTTGCAGGTGGTTGCTTTGAATCATCATTGTTAGGAAAATAATTCTTTGGTTGGTCGATACATAAGCCTTTTTCTTTATCCCTAACATATTCTTGGTTTAAAGTACAGGCATCATATTCTGAATGCCCTGTTACAAAGATTTGTTTTTCATCTTTAGAAATTACTATGTACACACCAGCCTCAACTGATTCTGACAATAGCTCTAAATCTTTATGATTTACAATATCTTCTCTACTGACTGATGTATGTCTTGAATGAGGAACCAAAAATTCATCATCAAATCCCCTAAGTAACATACTGTGGGGTATCGCTATGTTATGCTTAAAAATACCAAACATTTTTTGAGGCAACGGTTCCTTACCAACACCATAATGATAGTATAAGCCTGCTTGTGCTCCCCAACAAATATGAAAAGTTGAGGTAACATTATGCTTCGTCCATTCCATAATTTCCGTTAATTCTTGCCAGTAAGCAACTTCTTCAAAAGGCATTTGTTCTACTGGTGCTCCCGTAATGATCATTCCATCATACTTATTTTTCTTGATTTCATCAAAGGTTTTATAAAATGCAATCAAATGGTCACTTGAAGTGTTTTTTGATTGATAGGATTCTGGATTAAGCAAAGTTATTACGAGTTGAAGTGGGCTGTTACTCAACATTCGAAGTAATTGGGTTTCGGTTTGTTGTTTAAGTGGCATCAAATTTAAGATTACAATTTGTAATGGTCGAATATCTTGATGGCTAGCTCTGTCTTCATCCATGATGAAAATGTTTTCACTTTGTAATATTTTCTTAGCTGGTAGGTTATTATCAATTTTTATCGGCACTGTCTTCACCCTTTTCTAATAAATTATTTATTAAGTATACACTGTAATTAATTTTTAGTAAAGACCTGTTTGCCTTCTCAATTTCTAATTACAGTCAATCAAAATACAATAATAATTATAGTTGATTGAAAAATGCAAATAAAAGCAAGAATATGTTAGAAATGGCATAATTATGTTTGAATTTTCTTTCAATATATTATATAATTTATGTATTGTAAGTTATTTACAGAAAACCGGCACAGTTAAGATTAATAATACATAACATAAACCTGCCGCTTTTCTAATTGCATATGTACATCGTTCTTAATACCAAGAAAACCGGCGCAGTTAAGATCAATAATTCGTAACATAGACCTGCCGCTTTTCTAATCGCTGATGTATATCAATCTTAATATCAAGAAAATCGGCACATTTCATATTAATAATGCATAACATAAACCTGCCGCTTCTCAAATTGCTTATGTATTCGTTCTTAATATCAAGAAAATCCGATCTATTTTATCGTTCTAAAGTAGTTTAACAAGGAGGTTTATAATGGATTATTCATCTAAAAAAATCTATATCATGCTTCTAACTGTTGGAATGCTATGCAATCTAATCATCGTACTTCTATTCTATTTTCAATCCATCACTGTAATTGAAAAGACTTCTATTGAAAAATTAAAAAATATACTTGAATCTAATGCTATGATGATTGAAAATAACATTGAAAATACAGAACTGCTTTCACATGAGCTGATAAATATAATTACTTCAACTATGAATTTAAAATTTGTCAGCGATAATACAGACGCCATGAATATTTATGAAGATAAAATATCTCCTCTATTTCTGAATGCTATTATAAATTTTAAAGCAAAGTCTGGCTGGGTTGTTTTTGATACAGCTGTAGTACCGAGTGCTGGAACAATATCTTTTACCAAAAATGAAAACGGTTATATAAGACAACCTGAATATAGAATTAGAGAGACGGAATTTTATAAAGATGCTTGGTGGGTTGATGCTGTGGACAATGGTAATTCCTGGTCAACACCTTATTATTGGGAACGATGGGATGCAACAATTATCTCTTATAGTGAACAAATAGTAATTAACAACAAAATAATTGGTGTAGGTGGTTCAGACTTATTTTTCGAAGATATCTCTAACCAATTAAAATCCATTAAACTATACGATACCGGGTATGTTACATTGGTAAACTCCAATTTTGATATTCTTTTTGATAACGATGAAAAAAACATTGGTAAAAATTATAAAACCTTAAATAATAACCAATATGCTATGTATGCTAAACAGATTGAAAATGGTGGTAACTTTGACATTATAGAATATAAGAATAATGATGAAAATAAAATTGTAGGTTATAAAAAACTAGCAAATGGCTGGGTTCTGTTATCCAGCAATAAGAAACAAGAAATATATGCAGACTTAAACAAACTAAATATCATACTGCTTGTAGTGATCATGATTATGATTGTTCTATCCCATGTATACTATAGAATAATTCGTAAAAATCATTACTTTAAAAAAGGAGGATTACGATGAATACTATGTCTACAAAAATGTATATTACTTTACTATCTATTTGTATACTCTTGTCCGTAGTGATTACGCTTCTTTTCTATGCTCAATCAATATCAGTTATTGACAAAACATCGATGGAGAAAATAACTAGCCTCCTTAATTCAAATGCAACAATGATAGAAAATGAAATTGAAAATACGGAATTGCTTTCACATGAGTTAGTAAATATAGTTACCTCTACAATCGATTATGAGAAAGTAAAAAACGACCCAATTGCAATGGAAGCATACAAAAATGAAGTATCCTTTTTGTTTTTGAATGCCATTAAAGTTTTTCAAGCTAAATCAGGATGGGTAGTATTTGATACCAATGCAATACAAAATGCTGGCATTTTGTCCTATTCAGTTGATAACAAAGAGTACATACGAGAAGTAGATTACGATATCAGAAAAGACGACTTAGACAAAAGCGATTGGTGGGTTCATGCAGAAAAAAATGGTTCTTCATGGTCTAATCCTTATTTTTGGGAACCATGGGATGCCAATATTATCTCCTATAGTGAGCAAGTACTCATTGGAGATATTTTGATAGGTGTTGGAGGTTCCGAATTATTTTTTGATGATATATCAAATGAATTAAATAAAATCAAGATCTATGATACTGGTTATGTTACTTTATTAAACTCTAACTATGATATTCTTTTTGACCCTGATTCAAAAATAATTGGTAAAAACTATAAAACAATAAATAATAAACATCACGAAACTTTGGTCAATATGATACACACTGGAGATACCTTTGGAATTATTGAGTATAGGGAAAATCAGAAAGCAATGATTACCGCTTATCACAAGTTAAATAATGGATGGATCCTAATAGCAAACCCCAAAAAGCATGAGATGTATGCAGACTTGAACAAGCTCAACTTTGTTTTAATACTAGTCATAATCATTATTATAGTCCTTGCTCAGGTTTACTCAAGATTTTTAAGCAAATAAGTATTTGCGTCTTCTTCTGTTAAGGGCTTACTAAATAAAAACCCTTGAATAATATCGCATTTATGTTCCTTAAGCAAATCATATTGGCCTAAGTTCTCAACACCTTCAGCTACGACTTCCATATTTAATACTTTGCCAAGACTAATAATTGTTTTAATTAAATCTAGATCCTTAGAATTGTTTTCTATATGATCAACAAAAGATTTGTCGATTTTAATAATACTTGCGGGTAAATTCTTCAAATAACTTAAAGATGAATACCCTGTACCAAAATCATCGATAGAAATAATAAAGCCAAGCTCACTTAATTTTTTAATGTTTGCAATCGCATGATCAAAGGATGATATCAACGCGTTTTCAGTTATTTCGATACAAATAATATTAGGATCAATTCCATACTCCTCTGTGATTCCCATCATGTCTTCTATAAAAAAATGATCTATTACTTGTACTGGAGATACATTTATTGATACCGTAATCTTTTTATTATTGGTGTCGATTACGTCTGGAAGCAATTGATTGATTTCCTCTGGTAGGTTGATTTCCTCTAGATGCAACTTGTTGATTTCCTTCGGAAACAACTTGTTTATTTTTTTTGAGAATATTCCTGCTTCTTTAAAAACCCACTTTCCTATTTCATTTATAGCTCCAATTTCTTCTGCCAAAGGAATAAAGTCATTTGGACTTACTCTGCCATATTTAGGTGAATCCCATCTTATCAATGCTTCAAATCCTGTAAGCTTTTTTGTATCGCAATTAATAAGTGGTTGGTAGTACAATAGCAACTCATTTTTATTGATTGCTTCTTTTAATTCAAGTCCCATATCAACTTTTTTCAAAAGCTCTTCAGCCATTTTAATATCAAAGAAGTTGTAACAACTCTTTCCTAAGGATTTTGCTTTATACAATGCAAGTTCTGCATTTTTCAGTAATATTTCCTTATCCGTTCCATCTTTAGGAAAAAAGGAGATACCCATACTAGATGTAAGCTTTACATCATGATTCATAATCTTAATTGGTTGATCAACAAGTTGTGTAATCAAGCTTAATTGTTCAGTAATTTCTTCCTCATCTAGCTTTTCAACAACTAACAAACCAAATTCATCACCGCCAAGCCTAGCAATTGTTATGTTATCCCAATCCATGGCTTTGAATCTATTGGCTATGGTTAGTAATACTTCATCTCCAATTTCATGACCAAAAATATCATTTACCAACTTAAAATCATCTATATCTAGTATAATAATTGCAAGTGAATCCATTGTTGTATACTGTGTTTCAATTATGCGGTTTATTTCCTCATAGAAAAAGCTTCTATTAGGAAGAAGTGTTAATGTATCGTAATAAGCTAAGGTGTGTATCTTTACATCTTTAAGCTTCTTTTCTGTAATATCTGATATGGATCCTCCAATTCGTTTAATGTTACCATCTTGATCTCTAAGAACCATAACTTGTTCTTCTAACCAGAGGAAATGCTCCGAAGCTTTATATTTAAATTCTATTGTATACTTATCTCTTTTTCCATTTAAGATTTCTTTTCGATAAGTTTTAACAGTTTTATAATCCTCAGGGGGGATTGCTTCACAATGTAAACTAATAAACTCTTGATTTTCAAAATCATTCACTTTAAGCAGCTCTAGTGCTTGTTCAGAATAATAAATATTTCTATTTATCATGTCATAATCCCATAATCCGTCTCTACTTGCATCAAAAACCAATCTATATCGTTCTTCACTTTTTAATAACTCTCTTTTTTGTTCTTCTAGTGAATCCTTTTGATGTTCTATCAAATCAATTTGGTCATATATTTTACTTTCATAAATCTTGAAATAATCCATTACTTTAAGAACAATGAAATTATAAATCAGAATAAAACCTATTTGACTTAGATAATAGGATACCTCTATATCAATATTTTTATATGGATAGATATAAAACAAAATAAGATATGCAAGAACCCCAACTCCTGCAAAAACACTAGCGACAATACGTTTTAGGGAAATGATTATAATTGTGATGTAACAGTATACCAGCGCACCATAAAAAATGCCTACGTAGTCCCTTAAGGTAAAGAAGGAAAAAATAAATCCTATCATACCAAAACAAACAAATAGGCTATATTTGATATTTTCATTTTTAACGATTTTTTGGATACTAATAAGGGCAACAACTCTAACTACATTAAATAAAATCTCAACAATAATAAACTCACCTAGTGCGCCAATGTAGAAGCTGATGACTGATAAAACAGATGAGTATAAAATGAATACGATTAAAACTTTAAATAATAGTGTGTTGGTTTGTGCTAAGAGTAATTTTCTATTTTCGTTTTTAAATGCTAAGGTCATACTTTTTCGCCCCTCGAAAGAGATATTTGTAAAGTATTTTCAATATTGGCATTTTCTATTATTGTTATAAAATATTATATCATAACGAAAGGTAATTTGCAAGAATATAGCGAGTTTTGCAGCAGTTTTACAGTCGATATTTAAAACGGGCTTTACACTGCGCATGGTACATTGCAGCCCACCTAGTGGGCTACAATGACATGTGTTTAATAGGGTTTTCCTAATATCTCTCTGTATTGTTTTTTATTCCCAGATGGCTTCGTGGATTGCTTTGCCCGGGGGAACCATAGGGTATACAAATTTACTTTGGGGTACGTTACAGTGGATTAAACATAATTTGTCATTGGAGAAAGCAGCTTCAATAACAGAATCAATGTCGTTGATACTATCAATTGTATAGCCTTCTCCTCCTAGAGATCTTGCAAATTGAACGTAATCAATATCATCTTCTAGGGTTGTTGCCGCGAACCTTTGATCATAAAATAAGTCTTGCCATTGTCGTACCATTCCTAATGTGTGATTGTTCATTAAGAATATTTTTATAGGTAATCGATGTCGGACGGAGGTTACGATTTCATTAAAGTTCATTTTGAAGGAACCGTCACCCGTGATCATAATAATTCGATTATCCTTATTTGCAAATTGGGCGCCCACGGCTGCACCAAGGCCGTAGCCCATTGTACCTAATCCTCCAGATGTTAAGAACTTATAAGGCTTTTTGAAGGGATAATGTTGAGCTGTCCACATTTGATGTTGTCCTACATCGGTCGTAATAATATCTTCTTCTGAGGCATGCTCACCAATTCTTTTTAATAGATATGGTACGTTTATTTTGTCCGTTTCGTAAGTAATTTCATATTGAGTTTTAAGTTCATCGATTTGTTCAAGCCAGTCTTCGTGTTTTTGTGATGTCAAGTGGTCCATTAACATAATTAAAGTGTTTTTAATGTCTCCAATAATGCATTCATCAACTAGAATGTTTTTATTTATTTCAGCTGGATCTACATCAAAATGAATAATTTTACCATTCTTAACAAAATTCTTGTCGTTACCTACTGCTCTATCGCTAAATCTTGCTCCTATGCATATTAATAAATCACACATATTGAAAGCGTTATTTGAAACCATACTTCCGTGCATGCCTACCATACCTGTGTAAAGCTGATGGTCTGTTGGAATACTTCCAATGCTCATTAAGCTACAGGCAACAGGTGCACTGATCATTTCAGCAAAAGCGATTAATTCTTCAGAGGCTCTTGCAAGTTTAACGCCTCCTCCTGCATATATCATCGGTCGTTTTGCATTGGTAATCAGTTCTAAGACCTTTTCATTCATTTGACTTTCTACTCTTTTTGCTTGAACTGGTTCTTTTCTTATATATTCAGTTAATTCTGAGGTAATATTCTTTGGGATGTCAATTAATACTGGTCCTGGCCTTCCTGACTTTGCTATTAGAAATGCTTCTCTCATGGCAGGTGCAAGATCATTCACATCTTTGATCATAAAGTTATGCTTAGTGATTGGCATAGTAATTCCTAGAATATCTACTTCTTGGAAACTATCCTTACCTAATTTGTTCATATCAACATTTCCAGTAATTGCTACCATCGGAATTGAATCCATATAAGCTGTAGCAATACCCGTAACTAAATTTGTCGCACCTGGTCCTGAGGTTGCAATACATACACCCACTCTATTACTTGAACGCGAGTAACCATCTGCAGCATGGGCTGCACCTTGCTCATGAGAGGTCAAGATATGTTGAATAAATTGAGCGTTTTTGTAAAGTTCGTCATAAATATTTATTGTTGCAGCACCTGGATATCCAAATATTGTATCTACACCTTGTTCCTTCAAACATTCAATTACGATCTGAGCTCCAGTTAATTTCATAATCACACGTCTCCTTTCAAATAGGCTATGCCTTTACTTAAGATTGATAGAATCAGAACAAAGCGCTTGTCAGCGCGTTACATAATAATTTATGCTATCTAACGCTTTGTTCTATGCTTCGTGGAAAGTAGAACTTTCCTACTGGACAAGAAAATCGGCTGCTCCGCGTTAAATAACTTTGTTATTTATACGTCGAGTTTACTTATACAGCACTTTCCTAATAATAAAAAAAGCCTCCACCCTATAAACCATAGGGCGAAGGTCTTAGCTTCCGCGGTACCACCTAAATTTGCTAAATAATTTAGCACACTCATATAATACAGGATTTCTCCGATATTATTGCTTGAATAACGGTAAGCTTCCGTTGAAGCCTACTCTCTTGTAAGTAACAAGTACTTATCTATCGACATAAAATATTATTTCCAGTCGATCAAGATTTCGGTTCACAGCTCCAAGGCTACCTTCCTTTACATCGTCATGGAGAATTCTCACCAACATCTCCTCTCTTTGTTTCAATATGCAAAGTACTCTTCCTTTTCATTGCTTTTATCTTATTACATATCTTAATAGAATAACTCATGTTTGTCAAGTCAAATTTTATTCCAGAAGAAATCTCTCTGATTTTATATCAGTCGAAAATTTCTCTGATTAATTTTTACCAAATGAACTCTTTTTAATTTATACTAGACAAAATCTCAACTTTTGTAAAATTGAAATCTCTCAATTTGTAACGGGTTCATATCTAAACCTGTAGCAGAAGGTATCATATCTAAACTTGTTGCATAAGAAATCATATGCGTTCTCTTTCTTCATAATGAGTATGAAGAAGCTCGTGGGCAAGCTTTCCATAAGGTTCTCCTAGGTATTGTTTGTATAATTCTAAGACCTCCGCATTTTCATGAGATTTTCTTATTTTTTTATTCCGGTCTTCTTGATAGATAGCTTCTTGACGTTTTTTTACTATTTCTTCATTTCCATGATGATAGGGTTGTCCCCCGCCTCCAATACAGCCACCTGGACACGCCATAATTTCTATAGCATCATATTTAGATGTGCCATCTCTAATACTTTCTAGTAAAATACGTGCATTACCAAGACCATGGGCAATACCTATTTTAAGCTCTTTGCCTCCCACATTTACAACCGCTTCTCTGACGCCTTCCATCCCTCTAAGCTGCTTGAATTCAACATCCTCAAGCACTTCTCCCGTTAACCATTCATGGGTTGTACGAATTGCAGCTTCAATTACCCCGCCTGTAGTTCCAAATATAACTGAGGCACCAGTGGTCTCACCTAATGGTTTGTCATATTCATTATCTGGCAACTGTTTAAAATCAATTCCCGCTTCTTTAATCATCGCACCAAGTTCTCTTGTCGTTACAACAATGTCCACATGATTATTTTCATCTTTTGTAAGTTCTGGACGTTTCGCCTCTGCCTTTTTAGCGATACAAGGCATGATCGAAACTACAACAATATTATCAGGATCAATCCCATTTTTTTGGGCGTAATAGGTTTTCACTATCGTTCCAAACATAATATGTGGCGACTTACACGTAGATGGTATTTCTAAGAGCTCTGGAAATTGATGTTCGATAAACTTCACCCATGCGGGACAACAGCTGGTTAATATTGGCAAGGTTTTATTGTTCTTTATTCTATAAATAATTTCAGATGCCTCTTCCATAATTGTTAAATCAGCCCCAAAATCTGTATCAAAAACCGCATCGAAGCCCATCCGTTTTAAAGCTGTTACAAGCTTGCCTGTAACAATGGTGCCAGGTTCCATATCAAAAAGTTCACCGATGGCAACTCGAATAGCAGGTGCAGTTTGTACAATTACATGTTTATCTGGATCATTGAGAGCTTCCCACACTTTGGCTGTGTGGTTTACTTCTGTCAATGCAGCTGTTGGACATACCGCAACACATTGCCCACAATAGGTACAAGAGGATTCAACCATAGGAATATTTGAAAAAGGTCCTACAAATACATCAAATCCTCTTCCAATACCGGATAAGATGCCACAGGTTTGCAATTTGTTGCAGGCTGTTTCACATCTTCTACAATAAATACATTTATTGGCATCCTTTACAATGGCATCAGAGCTTAAATCCTTTGGATAGTCCATTCTTTCGCCTTCCCACCGAATTTCTCTTACTCCAAGCTCAGCAGCAAGAGCTTGAAGTTCACATTGAAGATTTTTTGGACAGGTGAAACATTCGTTTGGATGATTGGATAAAAGTAATTCAACCGCCATTCTCCTTGCAGTAATGGCTCTAGTGGTATGAGTTTTGACTTCCATTCCATCAGATACTTTTGTTACACATGCTGGAACAAGACTATTTCTCCCAGGAGCCTCAACCATACATACTCTACAGGATGCTGTTTGATTAACCATTTTTAGATCATGTAAATCTAAATGACATAAAGTAGGTATTTTAACTCCTGCTTTATGTGCTGCCTCTAAGATGGTAATTCCCTCCGTGACTGAGAGCTCTTGATCATTGATTTTAACTTTGATCATTTTTTCAGTTTCAACCATGCTTTCTCCCCTCCTTAAGCTTTCACCTTGTTTTTATTTTTCGGCTCGTATTTTCCTTCACCTTGTGGATGATCTACATCCTTAATAAATGCCATATATTCACTCCAGAAATGTTTCATAGTACTAATAACTGGATTTGGTGCTGTTTGGCCGAGACCACAAAGGGAACTATCCTTAATCATATAGGATAATTGCTTTAAAGCATCGATGTCAGCCATTGTCGCTTTTTTACTCGTTATTTTATTTAGAATTTCATACATACGTTTTGTTCCAATACGGCAAGGAGTACATCTACCACAAGATTCATCCATTGTAAATTCAAGATAAAACTTTGCAATATTAACCATATTATCCTTATCATCCATAACAATCAGGCCACCTGATCCCATCATGGAACCTTTTTCTATGAGGCTATCATAATCAATTTTAGTATCTAGGTCTTTTTCTGTTAAAACACCTCCCGAAGGACCACCCGTTTGTAACGCCTTAAATTTTCTGCCCCCTTGAATGCCTCCACCAATATCATAAATGATTTCTCTCAAGGTAATACCCATAGGCACTTCTACCAGACCTACATTGTTGATTTTTCCTGCTAAAGCGAATACCTTAGTACCTTTGCTTTTTTCTGTTCCAATTGAGGAAAACCAGTCACCACCCTTATTGATAATTGCTGTAATATTCGCAAAAGTTTCTACGTTATTGACACAAGTGGGATGCCCCCAATAACCTTCCACTGCTGGATAAGGTGGCTTGTAGTTTGGTTCACCACGTTTACCTTCGCAGGAATTGATTAAGGCGGTTTCTTCACCACAAACAAATGCTCCTGCACCGTATTTGATATGAATATCAAAGTTAAAATTGGTTCCAAATATATTTTTCCCTAACAATCCTAGCTCTCTTGCTTGTTTCAGTGCAATGTTTAAACGTTCAATTGCAAGTGGATATTCTGCTCGAATATATATAATCCCCTTATCAGCACCAATCACATAAGCTCCAATAGCCATTGCTTCTAAAACTGAGTGAGGGTCACCTTCCAAAATACTCCTGTCCATGAAAGCACCCGGGTCCCCTTCATCTGCATTACATATGATGAACTTTACATCACTTTCTTGATTTTTAGTAATCTCCCATTTTAATCCTGTGGGGAATCCACCGCCCCCACGGCCACGAAGACCTGATTTTTTGACTTCTTCAAGAACAGTTTCTCTCGTCATTTCAGTAATGGATTTTCCAAGTGCCTCATAACCGCCCAGCGCAATGTATTCATAAATATCTTCCGGGTTAATAAGACCACAATTTCTAAGCGCAATACGAAACTGTTTTTTATAAAAAGGCATATCTTCTTGTTTGTTAATCTTTTTATCTTCGTCTGGTGCTTGATACAGCAATCTTTCTACAATTCGTCCTTTTATAACGTGTTCATCTATAATTTCTTTTGCATCTTTTGGGGATACACGAACATAAAACACATCATCTGGTTCAATTTTTACAATTGGACCTTGTTCACAAAAACCAAAGCATCCTGTTTTAACAATTTTTACGTCCTCTGCATACTCTCTCGCTTTTAAAATGAGCCCCAAATTTTTGATCACTTTTTCACTTTCACTAGCCATACAACCTGTGCCACCACAAACTAAAATATGTGTACGTGCTCCTTCCATATGAACCTCCATTTACTGATAATTATGCCCTTTCAAAATCAACCTTTAAAATCAATTCCTCTACTGGCTTTCCACCTTTAATATGCTGTTCGATGATCTTTGCTACCTTATCTTCACTTACATTGCCATATAAAATTGGTTTCTGTCCATTCATATTAACCTGTACTGTTGGCTCACTATGACAATAGCCTATACATCCTACAGATATAACCTTTGCGCCAGCAATTTTTTCATTCGTTAATTGGGTAGCAAATGCATTTAGCGTTTCTCTAGCGCCTGAGGAAATACCGCAAGTTGCCATCCCTACTAATATTTCTATAGTGTCCGAATTTCCTTCACCTTGTTTACGAAGCTGCACAAGGTCATTGTATTCCTCTTTTATTTTTTTCAGTTCATCAATTGATTTAATTTTCATTTCTTCCCCTCCAATAGACGATAGGTATCGATAATATCTTCCACCTCTTCTTCTTTAACACGTCCATATACTTTTTCATCAACTTTGACTATTGGTGCGAGTCCACATGCTCCAATACATCTAACGTCTATTAAAGTAAATAGACCGTCCTCAGTAATTTCATTAGATTCTATATCTAGTATTGCTTTTAAACGTTCAATGATTTTATCAGCGCCTCTTACAAAGCAAGCTGTTCCCATACAACAGCTGATGGTATGTTTTCCTCGTGGTTTTGTTGTAAAATAGGAATAGAAACTAACAACACCATATACTTCTGCACCAGGCATGCCTAACTTTCTTGCTATAAAAAGCTGTACATCGCGAGGTAAATAGCCGAATATCGTTTGGGCTTTATGAAGAATCTCAATTAAAGCGCCTTTTGTTGTATCCATTTGATCAATGAAGGCTTCAAGCTCATCATATTTTTCTATAGGCAAATCTTCTGTTGTTGGTTTCGTAACACTTATTGCCTGTGGTTTTGTCATTTTATCATCCTCTTCATATTTATTAGTAATTCAAATCATATCGTTTTATTATTGGCATATTCTCGAGATTTATTACATGAAATTTCCAATATTAAGCTTTTATAATATCTTATATGGTTCAAAACCTCATTACAAAAAGGCCATCAAACCAAATAGCCTTATGCTCTTGAGAATTTAATAAATAGTCTATTAACGAAACAGAGATAAAAGCATTTTTTCTTCTAAATGAATAGCAAAGGCAGTAAGTGTTCATTTTTCGCCCGATCGGCCAAAGGGTAAGGCCAGAAAAATGAACACTTACTGCCAATAATCAATACACCCACCAGAAAAAATGCTTTTGTCGACAGTCTGATGGTATCTCACCTGATAACCTCTTTATAAATCAATTATATTTTTATTACCTGAAATACTCTTATTCCAAATCCTTCACCTCCCTATGCAGATTTTAAATGATGGTTTAATTTCTTTTTATTTGGATAAAATAAAATCTATTAGGAGGTACAATCATATGGATATCAACTGTACACATGACTGTATTTATCAAGAAGAAGGTAAATGTAACCTTTCATTTTCTATTACCTTAACCAATTCTAAGAATAATGATACAGACTGTCCTTATTTTATGAATAAACAAGATAATATCGAGGATGAATACGATACGCAAATATGACAAGCCATCCTACTCAACAAAAAAAGTGACAAAATAGTCACTTTTTTGTTGATCAGGTATTTAATTAAATAAATGTTTTGTTTCTCCAAATAATACTTTTAATTCTTCAACCTTTTTTTCATTTCCTAATACACAAACATTATCTTGCTTCAACGTATCTTTAATTAAAAATGCAAGCTCTCTTATTTGCTCTGGTGTTGTTGTTAACACTTCATCTCTTTCTTTTTGCAAATGCTCTCCAGAAATATTTCCAAAATAAAGTGAAATCATTTTATCATTTTTCATAGAAGGCGTTAGCGGTTGATCTAGTTTACTTATTGTACCAATAATGTATTTTCTCATTTCTCTTTCATCACCACTAAAGGTTGAAATATAGCTGAACATATTATCATAAACCTCAAGTGTTTCCTTTAAATTAGGATCCCTATAAGAAACAAAATACATACTACCGCTACGTTTGAAGCTCGCCATACAACCATATGCTCCACCCTTTACCCTAACATTATGCCATAAATAATCTAAACTCAATATCGTTTGTAACACCCTCAAATAGCCAGAATATTTATGTCCTTCAAGTAAGAAATTACCAGCTTTTGCAACATATTGAACTTTGCCTGAAGTCATAAAGCCTTCATTTCTTTGTTCTAATTCAAAAGAAATATCATCTAGGCTTAAAATATTATGATCAAGAGATTCAACAAATATATTCATTTCATGATCCAGTACATTCAGAGCTTCTTTTTCACAGGTAACACCAACGATTAGATTCTCAGGTCTAAAAATAATGTGTACCAATTGCTTCAAGTTTTTAACCATTTCATCTGAGATTGAATCAAAATTGCTATCACACTTTTCTAAAAATTCGTAGTAAGACACTCCACTAACCCATTCTCTATAATACGCTGCTTTTGAAAAATAAGACTCTGCTCTATTTGCTGCTGTTGTATGCCCACTACTACTCAAACTCATTTGCATACGTGATTTTAATTCAGCAACTATTTCAGCCAATCTTTTCTTATCTTCAAATTGTGTATTGAAAAGCATTTCACGAGACAATTCAAATAATTTGGGTACTTTATCTGAAAAACACTTTCCACTAAGTTCAAATTTTGGTCTAAAGACATCAGTTTCATCATTTACACCATAAACATTTACGTTAAACTTAATACCACCAGTATTGATGTTGATTTCTGTAGATAAATCTCCATAGTCGTAAAATTCGGTATTCATCTTACCAAATATTCCTGTCAGCAACCCGATATAAGGCAATAAATGCATCGGAACCTTGGTAGTATCAAAATCAAATTGAACATATACAATGTTATTCGTAAAATTAATATGTCTTAACCATCTAACATTGTTTATAACCTTTTCATCTAAAATCATAGGTTCAATTTCCTTCTTAATATCATCTAAGGACAATAAAGGAATTGATTCAATGTTTTCTTTACTCTCTTTTTCATTTTGAAAATTTTCAAGGTCATTTGTTTCACTGACAAGTTTTTTCAGTTGTTCAGGTGACAAACTATCCTTGTATGCCTTTAGCTTATTCTTTATATCTTCTTCTTTTTTAACAAGCATTTCTTGGTCAGGTTTTAAAATTAAGACAGTCGAATGATTGTTGTTCAAGAAATATTTTTTAATCAAATTGTCAAAGCAACCATTATCAACGCCTTCTTTAAGTTCTTCAAAGGTTTTATTAAAAGCCAAATGTTCATATGGACTAGCATCATATAACCAGCTATCCATTGATTTCATTGCATAAACAACACCTTTTGGATACCTACCGTAGTCAGCTTCCTTCGTTTTAAATTCAAAATGATTAATTGCTGCTTCAATTTTCTTCTTATCTAATCCTTCATCAGATAACTTTTGGAGTGTTTTGAATACAACCTCTAAAAATTGATCCTTTTTAGCTTCTTCTGAATTTTTCACAACAATACTAAAGGTAGGTTGTAATATACTATTATCGTAAGAGCCAAAAACATCCTTCCCTATTGCTGCTTCAAGCAAAGCTTTTTTCAAAGGTGCTCCTGGCGCCTCTAATAAAATGTATTCGAGTATTTCTAGACCCACATACTCACACTTATTCGTAATTTCTCCTGTTACAAAATTAAGTGAAAGGTAGGTTTTGCTATCTAAGGATTCGTTACTGGAAATCGGATAAGCTTCAATCACTTCTCTTCGTTGATCAAAAGGCGCTTGCTTCGGAATTCTTGAATCTATTTCAATAGCTTCAAAATCTTTCAAATAATGATTATGCAGCCATTCAAGTTTTTCTCCAACGTTCACGTCTCCATAAATAAAAATATAACTATTTGATGGATGATAATATTTTTTATGATAATCAAGAAAATTTTCTTGCGTTAAATCTGTAATGAACTCTGGATCACCACCGGATTCAAAGTGATATGCATTATCTGGAAATAAGGACTGTTGAATTTTTCTAAATAAGGTTTGTTCTGGGGATGAAAACACTCCCTTCATTTCATTGTAAACAACACCTTTATAAGTAAGTTCTTCCCCTTCCTCATATAATTCATAATGCCATCCCTCTTGCTTGAGAATTTTATCTTCTCTCTTAATGTTAGGGTAAAGTACTGCATCTAAATAAACATCCATAAGGTTTTCAAAATCCTTATCATTACAGCTGGCTACCGGATACATGGTTTTATCTGAAAAAGTCATTGCATTTAAGAAGGTGTTAAGTGAGCCTTTTGCAAGTTCTACAAAAGGATCCTTAATTGGGAATTTCCTGGATCCACATAAGACGGAATGTTCAAGAATATGTGGCAAGCCAGTGTCATCTCCTGGTGGAGTTCTAAAAGAGATTGAAAATGCTTTGTTATTATCGTCATTGCTAATAATAAATAATTTAGCACCACTTTTACCATGTATGAACAATTGTCCAACCGCATTCAGCTCTTCTATTTTTTTCTTTTCTAATAATGTATACTCTTTATGCATATTACAGCTCCTTTAATAATCAAAATAATGCAAATCTGTATATTTATTTTGCCCATAGACAAATATATAATACAATATAAGCTAATCTTCCTTTAATCTAATAACCGTATGACCAATTCTTTTTGCATCTTCAAGGTCATGAGTAACGAATATAACTGTTTTTTTGTTTTCATTCCATATTTTCAAAAAGGCATCCATTAAATTATTCTTTAGTTCAAAGTCAAGACCTTTAAAAGGTTCATCCATAAGAAGTATCTCCGATGGATATGCAAAAGCTCTTGCAATAGACACCCTTTGTTTCATGCCACCACTTAGCTGATCAGGATAATAATCTTTAAATTCTCCAAGTCCTACTAAGTCTAAATAATAATCTGCAACTTCCATAGCCTTCTCTTTACTATACAAACTGATTAGGGCAAAAAGTATATTCTGATATGCTGTACCCCAAGGCAACAATCTTGTGTCTTGAAATATATATGAAATGTTTTTATTATCTACTCCTAGGATAACACCCTTTTCATAAGGTATTAAGCCGGCAATTACATTTAGAAGTGTAGACTTTCCACATCCTGAGGGTCCAAGGATACAAGAAATTTCCGACTCAGGAATTGTCAAATTAAAATCATCAAAAACCAATAAATCTTTATAGCTTTTTGTTAAATCCCTAATTTCAATCATTTGACTTCACCCATCTTCGTCATTCTTTTTACCCCTCTACTCCCCAGAAGCTTAATAGACATATTAAAGATATATTCAAAAAGCATACTCAATACAATTACAACAATCGTCCATGCAAATAGCTGTTCTGATTCTAAATATATTTTTGCATCATGAAGATTAGCACCGATTGAATATTGGGGATGACTTAACACTTCAGCCGCAACTGTAACCTTCCAACCCAATCCTAACCCACTAAGTATTCCAGAAATGATAAAAGGAATAATGGTTGGAATATAAATATTTTTAATGATATACTTGGTTTTTACCTTGTATATTTTAGCCATTTGTAATAAGTCTGTATCTACTTGCTTTATACCTTGTACTACAGAGGTCCAAACAATTGGATAGCACATTAAAAAACAAATAAAAATCGGTACATCACTAGATCCAAACCATAACAAAGCAATGATAATAAAAGATAGCACAGGTGTGGATTTAATAACAACTATGATAGGCTGAAACAAGTTATATATTGTCTTATTCAATCCTGAAGCAATTCCTGTAATGCCTCCTACTATGATGGAAATAATGAATCCTACCAATACTCTATATATACTCATACCAATGATTATCCAAAAGTCCTTTCCAAGCACAAGTTCACTTAGGGCTTTAAAAGTAGCTAGAGGCGTGGGTAAAAGCAGTTCCCGATTCACGATGATAGCGACTACATACCATACAAAAACCCAAAATAGAATAGCATATAGTTTCGTCTTATTTTTGATAATAAAACTCATCATCTGGCAAAGCTCCTCCTAATGCTTTCGGATTAATTTCAAATAAAACTTTGAAAAATCCTTCCAGCATATCTTTTGCTTCTTTTCCTTCAAAATATACAATGCTAGAATTGGGTATAGCATTTGTTGCAATGGTCTTATTTCCTAAAATACCATGTGTTTCAATGAGTGCTCCCGCTTTTTCCGGATTATCATTTACCCAGTTAACTGACTCAGAATATTTGCTCAAAAAGTCATTTAATTTATTCTTGTTATTTTTTGCAAATTCTTTATTCACAATTAAACAGCCCATTGTGAGCTGGCTACCATTTTCTAGAGCTTCCCATTCCTTTGTTAAGTCAAGCGCAATCTTAACCTTACTATTTTTCATGGTTGCTGTCGTTACGTAGGGCTGAGGCAAAAGAGCAATTTCTACATCCCCAGAGGCAACTGCTGTAGCTAGTTCTTCATGTGATAATGAATAATCAATCTCTAAATCACTATTAGGATCAATTCCATTGTTTTGTAACAGATAAGAAAACACATACTCTACAACCGTACCTTTACCACTCACTGAAATTTTCTTTCCTTTTAAATCTTTCATATCATGAATCGTGCCTGATGAATCAACTAAGTATAGCACCCCTAGTGTATTAACCGCAATTAATTCAATTTCACCCTGGGTTTTATTGTAAATTACAGCAGCTAGATTTGTAGGTAGCGCAGCAATATCCACCTCATGATTTAAGATCTTTCCAACCAATTCATCTGGTGAACCATACGCACTAAATGTATAATTTGGATCAGTAACTGCATCCTCATCCTCCATTAGCTTAGACATACCCATACCAGTTGGTCCTTTTAATACCGCTATACGAATAGGTATGTTCTCATTTGCATTAATTGCATCAACATCTCCCTTAGATGTACACGCTGACAAGCTTAAAACTAACACGATTACTAATATCGCCGAAACAATTCTTTTTATGTACATTTCATCCTCCTATGTGTTTTATGGGACAGGCACTTCTACCTTATGCGCTTATGATGGTGCTTAGGGGACAGGCACCTTTGTCTCAATGAGTTATAATTTCTTATGCTTACAATATAGAACTTACGGGACAGTACGGACTAAGAGAACAAATACGTTATCTACTCGAGAAAAGACTTACGGGACAGGCACTTCTACCTCAACGAGTTAAAAGTGCCTGTCCCCTTGTCCTTTCCCCTTGTCCTTATTTAAAACCCTCGTGAGCTTCCGCCTCCGCCTCCGCTTCCGCCGCCACCTGAGCGACCTGAACCACCGCCGCCGCCACGTCCAATACCTCTGAGTATCATAAAGGTTACCATTCCTCCAGTAAATCTAAAATCAAGAATAATCAAACCAATTACAAGTATTGCACCAAAAAAAATGACAATTGGATTTGCTTTCTCATTAGAAGATGTACTATAATCGCCTTCTATAGGGGAATCGTTGCCATATTCTAGGTAGACTTCATTTATAATTGCATTATATCCTTCAGTTATCCCTTTGCTATAATTATCTTCCTTGAAATAAGGAATCATAAACTGATCTTGGATTCTACCTGTTTTTCCATCAGGTAAAGCTCCTTCTAAGCCATATCCAACCTCTATACGAGAATTTCTTCCCCCAAGATCAAGGAGAATTAAGACGCCATTGTTTTTTTTGGCATTCCCTATTCCCCATTCTCTAAGCAAACCTAAAGAATACTCTTCTAATGCCTGATCTTTTATTTCATTAACAGTTACAACAACAACCTGGGCTTGAGTAGCTTTTTCTAGTGCTTCACCCATTGAGTTGATATAGCTTTCTGTTTCATCATCTAGTACATTTGCATAATCATTCACATAAAACTCATCAGTAGGTGAAGGATATACCTTTGCCTGTACTATAGTAGATAAGAAAACGATTGAAATACATGTTATAGAAAAAATTTTATGAATTCTATTTAATCTAATCTTTATCAAACTCACCACCTACATCCACGTTTGTTCTCGCGTCTTCAGATGCTTCAAAATACTCAGCCTTGTCAAAACCTAACATCCCTGCATAAATAAGAGTTGGAAATCGTTTGATTTTTTTGTTAAAAGTCAATGCAACATTGTTATAATCCATTCTTGCTGTAGCTATTCTATTTTCTGTGCCCGCTAGTTCATCTTGAAGCTGAATAAAGTTTTGATTTGACTTCAAATCAGGATACGCTTCAGCAATAGCTAGTAATCTTCCAAGTGCTGAGTTAAGAGCTGCATCCCCTTCTGCTTGCTCAGCTACAGTAGTTGCTCCAGCTAACTTAGCTCTTGCCTCTGCTACACCTAAAAATATCTCTTCTTCATGAGATGCGTACTTTTTCACTGTATCAACTAGGTTAGGAATCAAATCATTTCTTCTTTGTAATTGATTGTCAATTTGACTAAAAGAAGCTTCAACCTCTTCGCCCAATGATACTAAATTATTATAACCACCAATAATGCTAAATATAAACAGAACGGCTACAACGCCTATCCCAATTAATACCTTCGTAGATGTTTTCATTCTATTACCTCCATTGTTTTAATATCAATCTTAAGTATATATTAACGAACTAAAAAAATCAAGATTACTAACTCTTGATTTTTCAAAAATTCCTTATGAAAAAGAAATGGCGCAAAGGGGACAGGCACTTTTAACTCACAAAGTACAAAACAAAACAAGACAAAAGTGCCTGTCCCCTTTGCGCCAAAAAATCCCCAACGTATGTTGGGGATCTGTTAGCTTGTTAAAATTATAATTTTGTAACGCTAGCTGCTTGAGGTCCTTTTGAACCTTCAACAACTTCAAATTCTACAGCGTCGCCTTCTTCTAAAGCTTTGAATCCATCTCCTTGAATTGCTGAGAAATGAACAAATACATCATTTTCTCCATCTACAGAAATAAAACCAAAACCTTTCTTAGCATCAAACCATTTTACAGTTCCCTGTTTCATTTTCTTTCCTCCTAAAATTAACTAAAGATATTTTGTAGCAATTAATCCTAGGTCTCAACATGAAACTATAATATAAAGAATTGTTTAATAATCTTAGTATATTAAAAACCCACATATTATGCTTTACTTGTTATAACCTTATAGACTGTTTAAAACAATCAACCTTTTTAGTTCCTTAGGCCAATCACCACTGGAAATATTGTAGCACATTAACCATTCAAAGTCAACATATTTAAAATTTTTTATGCATATTTTACTAAAATACGAGTTATTTTGCTTAATGTTTAAAATGTCTCATTCCAGTAAATACCATTGCAATTCCATGTTGATCACATAAATCTATAGACTCTTGATCTTTCATAGAACCACCTGGTTGGATAATACATGTAATTCCTGCCTTAGCCGCTTCCTCAACACAATCAGCAAAAGGGAAAAAGGCATCAGAAGCAAGAGAAGCACCTTTCAAAATTTCCGCTCCAAGAGCTTCCTTCGCATGATCAATTGCTTGTGTACATGCCCAAATACGATTTACTTGTCCAGGTCCTACACCAAGAGATTGTTTATTTTTACCTATCGCTATCCCATTGGACTTAGCATATTTCACTATTTTCCAAGTAAACATTAAGTCTTCCATTTCACTCGTTGTCGGTTCTCTTTTTGTAACAACCTTTAATTCTGTTTCATCAAAAAGTGCATTGTCTACTGTTTGAACCAATAGTCCACCACTTACCTTTTTTAAATCATATGCCGTATCTGGTTGTTTATTTTCAATGTTTTCAAGCTGTAATAGTCTAATGTTTTTCTTGCTTTTTAATATTGTCATTGCATCTTCGCTGAAGCTTGGAGCAACAACGATTTCAATAAATATTTTATTAATTTCTTCAGCTACTTTTGCATCTACCTCTCTATTAGCAACTACAATACCACCAAATATTGATTTTGGATCAGAGGTGTAAGCTCTCATATATGCTTCGTAAATTGTATCCCCACTACCAACGCCACATGGATTGGCATGTTTACATGCAACAACAGTAGCTTCATCATATTCTTTTAGAAGCTCAAGTGCACCATTTGTGTCATTGATATTATTAAAGGAAAGTTCTTTTCCATGAAGCTGTACAGCATTTGTTAAGAAACCTTTTGTATTACCAATTTCTTTATAGAAGGCAGCCTTTTGATGTGGATTTTCTCCATAACGCATTTCTTGAACCTTTTCAAATGTCATGGTCATAATGTCTGGTAATACTTCTGCGCCTCTTTGCTGTCTCATATAGTTTGCAATAAGTGTATCATAATGAGATGTATGCTCGAAAACCTTTGAAGATAGATAAAAATTAGTCGCTTTACAAACCTTCCTATTTTCCTTGAGCTCTGTTAGCACTACGTCATAATCAGCTGGATCGATAATAACTGAAACATCTTGATAATTCTTCGCAGCTGAACGAAGCATTGTTGGACCACCAATATCAATATTTTCAATAGCTTCGTCTAGGTGAACACCTTCTTTTAAAACAGTTTGCTTGAAAGGATATAGATTTACTACTACGATATCAATTGGAGTTACCCCTAAGCTTTCTATTTGTTTCATATGTTCTACATTGCTTCGCATTGCTAATATACCTGCGTGAATGTGTGGATCAAGGGTTTTTACACGTCCATCAAGACATTCTGGAAAACCAGTAATGTCTGATATACCAATTACTTTAACCCCAGCCTTTTCTAGTGCTGAAGCAGTTCCTCCAGTTGAAATAATTTCTACTCCTAACCCCTCTAATTCTCTTGCAAATTCTACAATACCTGTTTTGTCTGATACGCTAATCAAAGCTCTCATTTTTGTTACTCCTCCTTAGTTTTATTTGGTGGCATAAAAATTTATTTTTACTAGTAGTTATATACACTAGTTTGTTAATCGTGGTAGGATCATTTAATGGTTCCATACGGTTTCCAAGTCAATGTTACAAAACCTCCGCATTCCATTCGGTTAAATCTTTTCATGAAATGTTCTAGAAATAACCTCAAGCTGTTGCTTTTTACTCAATTTAATAAAGTTTACCGCATATCCTGATACTCTAATTGTTAGGGTCGGATAGTTTTCCGGATGTTCCATTGCATCGATTAGAGTCTCTTTATTTAATACGTTTACATTAAGATGATGGGCTTTTTTATAAAAATAGCCATCCAGTATACTTGCTAGATTCACCTTTCTATCTTCTTCGGTTTTCCCCAAAGTTTTTGGCTGTATCGTAAAGGTACATGAGATTCCATCTCTACATGCATCAAAGGGAATTTTAGCTACTGATTCAAGAGATGCCAATGCTCCCATTTCATCTCTATTGTGCATAGGGTTTGCACCTGGTGCATATGCATCACCTGCTTTTCGACCATCTGGTGTTGCACCTGTCTTTTTACCATATACAACATTAGAAGTTATGGTTAATATAGAAAGTGTGTGAGTTGCATCACGATAAGTAGGATACTTTCGCAATTCATTGATGAAGTCAGTCGTTAAATCTACAGAAATATCATCCACTCGGTTATCATTATTACCAAACTTAGGGAAATCGCCTATCACTTCAAAATCAACAATTAATCCCTGATCATTTTTAATAGGTTTTACCTTTGCATATTTAATAGCACTTAAAGAGTCTGCCATTACTGACAACCCAGCCATTCCAAAAGCCATAAATCTTTCTACTTCCGTATTGTGAAGTGCCATTTGAATTTTTTCATAGGCATATTTATCGTGCATGTAATGAATTACATTCATCGTATTTACATAAAGCTTACATAACCAGCTTTGATATTCCTTAAACCTAACCATGACTTCCTCGAAGTCTAAGTAATCATCACCTACTGGCGACATTTGTGGACCAACCTTCATGCCACTTGTTTCATCAGTTCCGCCGTTTAGAGCAAGCAAAAACACCTTAGGAAGATTACATCTTGCTCCAAAAAATTGCATTTGTTCCCCTAACTTCATTGCAGATACACAACAAGCTATTCCGTAATCATCTCCGTAACTCTCCCTCATAATGTCATCATTTTCATACTGAATAGAATCAGTATCCATTGACACCTTAGCACAATATCTCTTGAAGGCTTCAGGTAATTCATTTGACCATAGTACAGTCATATTTGGTTCTGGTGAAGGATTAATGGTATATAATGTGTTTAAAAATCTATAAGAGCTCTTGCTAACAAGCGTTCTTCCCTCAATACTCATTCCTCCAATTGCTTCTGTTACCCAAGTAGGATCTCCAGCAAAAAGTTCATTATAATCAGCGGTTCGCAGTTGTCTAGCCATCCTTAATTTAATCACTAAGTCATCTATTAATTCTTGTGCATTGCTTTCCGTTAGGACACCATTTTTTATATCTCTTTCAATATAAATATCAAAAAAGGTACTGACTCTTCCAAGTGACATTGCAGCACCATTTTGTTCCTTAATCGCTGCAAGATATCCATAATATGTCCATTGTATCGCTTCTTTAGCACTTGTTGCTGGTTGTGAAATATCATGCCCATACATCTTCGCCATATCTTTTAATTTATCTAAAAAATCTATTTGACGGTACAATTCTTCCATAAGTCGTATATTTTCTTCTGACATCGGAAGATTTCCGAGTATTACTTTATCATTCTCTTTATTCATAATTAACGTGTCTACACCATATAATGCGATTCTTCTATAATCTCCAATGATTCTTCCTCTTCCATACGCATCAGGTAGTCCAGTAATAATACCATTCTTTCTTACTGCTCGCATTTCTTTTGTATATACTCTAAAAACACCATCATTGTGCGTAGTTTTATAAGCAAATTCCTGTTCGACTTTATCATCTAGCTCATATCCATATTCTTGGCAGGCAATTCTTGTCATCTTAATTCCACCAAAGGGATTAATTGCTCGCTTTAATGGCTTATCTGTTTGTAGGCCTACAATAATTTCTTTGTCTTTGTCAAGATAACCAGGTTCAAAGGTTAATAACGAAGATACTGTTTTGGTATCAATTTCTAAAACACCGTTTTTTGAAGCTTCTTCTTTTAGAAGCTCATCAAGTTTTGCAAGTACCTCTTTTGTTCTTACTGTTGCCCCTTCTAAAAAGCTTTCGTCACCTACGTACGGGGTAACATTTTTTAATATAAAATCCTTTACATCGATGGTACTTGTCCAAGCACCTTCCTTAAATTCTTGCCATGCTGTATGTTTCATATGCCTTCACTCCTTTTCTAAAATCAGAAATGAAAAGACCGCCTGGGAAAAAGATGTGTAGACGATCTTTTGCCCAGGCGGTCGGCATTTAAAAATCTGTACTCCCTGTGGGTACTCCCACTTTCCGCCAGTCATACAGATGATATTTATTTGTTATGCTATAATATTACACTATGCACCACCTATTTTCAAGCTATTTATTTAACAAAAAGTTGTCGATAAATAGCTTGTAATTGGTACAAAGTCACCATGGTTGGCCTTAAAAGCATTATTTCATAATATGAACCTCTCCATGTCCACCGTCAACAATAACTCTATCTCCTGTCTTTAGTCTAGTGGTAGCATTACCGCAACCCACTACAGCTGGAATTCCAAGCTCTCTGGCTACAATAGCGGCATGGGATAGGGGCGCTCCAATATCTGTAATGATTGCAGCAGCTTTAGGGAATAACGGTGTCCATCCAATATTCGTCGTTGTTGCTACTAATATTTCACCTGGTTGAAGGTTATCTCCCTCTTCACAATTTGCTAAAATACGCACAATTCCCTCTACTTTACCCGCTGCACCTGGATATCCTGTAAGAAGTTGTGAATCAGGTGTACTTACAATCGGCATCTGTGCATCATAATAATCTGTTCTTCTATCGGGATCCTTTGCCCATTCAACCGGATTGAATCGCCCTCGAATAATAGATGGTAACACTGGCAATGCTCGATATTTTTCATAATTTTCTTTTCTAACAGGGATATACTTTACTTTTGAAATCTTTCCCAAAAGAAGTTCTTCCACTTCATCAATATAGAGGAAAAATATATCATCACCAATACCTGTAAGCTCACCTGCTCTAAGTGCAAAAGCACGTACTACCCGAAATATTCTTACAAACTCCGAACGTCCTTCCTCTCTGAGCCTTGCACCATCTGCTGCTTTTTCTATTTTTTTCTCAAGCCATTTTATTTTATTAGGATATCGATCCTCAAATCTTATCTTAGCAGCTTCATATTGCTTATACTGTTTATTTAAAAGCCCCTCCACATCCATATTCGACCTTTTAGATTCCTCAAGCTGTTTTCCAAGCCAATCGCTATCTTCCAATGGATCGGGTATTGACATCTCATACTCATGGGCTCCACGATGTCCATATTTCCTCAAGTATTCCTCTCTGCTCATTTCTCCTTTAATGACCTTGGAAATTCCTATAACCGGCCCAAGGCTTGCTAGTTCAGATCCTCCCCTGAGATTAGATAGTATGGTATTAGCGTCTTCTGATCCAACTAATTCTGTAAGCTTTTTATCCAACGCAGTAATATTTGTCATTTTAATAGCGGATGCACCTGCATTCAACCATGCTTTTAAGAAAGAGGGCTGTAGTTCTTCCTCCCATAAGGACAGTAGTTCTTCCTTTGTATTTACTTTTTGAATACCTTCCCTTATTTTGTTGCATCGTTCAGGTGTTTCCTGAAGGAATTTGGACAAATTTTTAGAAGCCTCAAGTGTACTTTTTGTTGAACGCATTATGATTGGAAACATCACTTTCAGCACCTCTAAACGTGAAAATGGGCGAATCGGCATACTCATACCCTCGGGTAATTCTCCATACATATCACTGATTAGTTTTAAAGCACCGTTAGAATTTTTGCCGAGTACAGACGTTATCATTGATACCCTTCTACTAATATTCATATATGGTCTACCACAGATATTTCCAGAAAATATATAATATCCCGGAATAAAATTCAATGCCTCATCCAGTTGTCTTCCTATACTCCAAGTAAATGGAGTATAAACATCCGGTATTGCCTCCGCCACATTTGTATTAATCCATAGTTCATCTCCCATAAAAGAATAATTCATTTCATAGTTGTCTAAATTACCCCCTGTCAATGTGGTTATCGGTCTCGCTTGTAGTAAATATAATTTTCCCTTTGCAACAGTCCACTCAATATCCTGAGGTCTATTTAGTTCTTTCTCAAGTCTGGAAGCTAATTTATATAAATTTGATCCATATTTCTTAAGTTCTTCTGGTCCGTCATATTTTCCTTTGGGTCTTATCAATTTAAAGTCATAGGGATTGGCTTCCCCTGATACCAGCTGTTCTCCCAAGCCATGAACATAATTACCTATCATGCTCGTATAACTGCCTGTTATAGGATCGGTAGTAAATAAAACTCCTGATATTTCTGATTGTACCATCAATTGGATCACCACCGCCATCTGTTGCGATTGCTCCACACCTTGAACAGTACTATATGCTTTTACTCGCTTTGACTCTCTCGATTTGAATACTGTGTATATCGCTCTCTTTATATCTTCATCCGACTTTACATTAAGAACCGTTTCAAATTCCCCTGCAAAAGAAGCTTGCGCTGAGTCTTCACTTAAGGCAGATGACCTTACTGCAAACTCTGCCTCCTCATTGTTCTTTCTCATATCCTTCAAATAAATTATGATTTCATCCCAAACGTCACTTCTTAACTCCTCCATATGAAAAGCTTCCGGTAGAATTATAAAACCATCTGGAACAGGATATCCATCTTGATACATTCTAGCCAACATACCGCCTTTTCCACCAGCAAATACTCTAAGTTCAGGAGTCAAATCATGAAAGCTCTTTACCATATTAGTCATAAAACCATCTCCTTACTTATATTTTATAGATCATCAAAAAACTTTTATTCTCTTGCTATCTATTCCCAGCGTTCTGGCCATTATTTCTTCCATTGAAGCTTTATACTTTAACGATTTGGTTTTATCCTCAATATATTCTTGAAAAAACATGCTTTGGGGAAGAGAAGATACAGCTCTTAGCAAGATATCTGCAGTTTCACGAGGAAATTCCACATTAAAAATACCTTCTTTCACTCCCTGTTCAATAATCCGCGCAAATGGATCAATATATTTCTGAACGATTATCATACAGTATTTATACAGCACAAAATCCGACTGCATCAACATAACCAAGTACGTAATCATTTCTTTTTTTTGTTTTTGAGAGGCTACCTTTCTTTCCATAAACCGATTTAGCTTTTCCAATGCATTAAGCTTTGGATCCTCAATGATAGGTTCAAGTTCTTTCAGCAATCTTTCAGCAAAATTACTGATGCTTTCTGCTAGGATTTCATCTTTTGATTTGAAGTAATGATAAAAACCACCCTTTGATAGTGCCGTAGCTTTTAAAATATCTTCTATACTTGTTTCTTCATATCCTTTTTCAAGAAATAATTTTTCAGCAGTATCTACAAGTTCTTTTTTTTTAGCATTATGCTTTAGTTCTGTTTTTGTCATAATCACACCTCCCATAATTAAACCGACGTCGGTCTGTTTTTATTGTATATCTTTGCTTTGAATTTGTCAAGTCAACATAAATATTTCGTGAAATTATTGCATTCTAAACCAAAAAAACATCCCACAAATTCAAAGTGAATGCTGGGATGCTCTTTGTACTAATAACATCATCATCTAACAATATATATCTCTTTTTTTATACAGGATGTACGTTCCGTACACACATAACACAAATATTAGCAATGCTATAACAAGGTATAAAACATCAAACCCTTCGCTCACCAATGCAGGCGCATTAAAATACCAGAAAGGTGTCAAAATAGTAAGTGCTGCATAGCCAACATATTCAACAGCTACACTAATACCATAAAATAGGAGTACACTCAAAATCGAAAACCGTACTGCAGAGGATTGTTTTTTAAAAACTGCTGAAAAACACAGTCCTATTACCATGAATATAATCTGAGTTAAAAACATTCCTATCATGGTAAGTGTAATTTCTTTTGAAATATCAACACCATCTATTTGAGGAATCAATGTAAGCAACGTAAAAATCCATGTTATCATTGTCATAGTGGCAACACATACAGTACCTGCGAATATCTTTGCACTGATTACCTTAGTTCTTGAAAAAGGCTTCGTAAATAAATATTCGGCTGTTTTATTTCTTTCCTCTTTCGATATAATTGTTGCTCCAACGTATGTTGCATGTGTAAAGGAAATTGAACAATACCATAAGAACATGCAGACATAGTAACCCAAAGGTGTATCGAGTGGTATGTTGTCATAAATACCAAACATGATTCTTGTAATTCTTGGCATTGCCGTAATGCCAGAGACAATAGCATCTCCCGCTCCAACAACAATAGAATATTCCGCTGCACCCATGCCTAATAACATAATCATCGCTATAAGCCACAGGAAAAGACTTTTTCGGTTCATTTTGAGTTCATGCCAAAAAATAATTTTCATAGTCTTCCCTCCCCTATACTGTGTGTATATCTTTTTTGGAGAAAACGTTATAGCTTACCAAAATAGATACTATTGTTATAACTAAAAAAAGCAACAAATATTTCAAGTCATAGCTATTAAATTCTCTAATATACTCATTGTTGAAATAGGAATATGGAGAGAGATAACTTACAAACTTATAACCCATAATACGAGCAAAAGCGCCGAACGAGTAGGTGAAAAAAGCAATTCCAAGCGCAACAATTATCGGGACTTTAATATTTGGCATAAATACAGCAAGCAATAGACCAACTACCATATATAGCAATTGCAACAGTGATACACTGAAAGCAATTAACAAAAGTGGTATGAATTCAATGCTGTCTTTGGCAAAAATCAAAAAGGCAAAATAGGATGCTACTAAGTATGTCAGTCCTACTATTAGGCAACATATAGCCCCTGCAAAAAGTTTAGAGCTAAAAACCACTCTTCTGCCTTGTGGCTTTGTAAAAAGAAAATCTGCTGTTTTTTGAGAATATTCTTTCGTTATAAGAGAGATTCCAATATAGGTTCCAAATGTTGCTGCAGCAATTAGCACAAATGAATTGACATATGAATACGAACCCATTGGTGTCAACAGGCTTGTAGCATTAACACCTATAGCGATAAAAAATTTATTTCTTCCAAAAGAATTGATTAACTCTGGGGTCATAACACTATTATTAGTCATCAGACTGATGAATGTTGGTAATAAAAATATAATTAAAACCGATAGTGCTATAGACCATATAATGATTAAAGTTTTATATTGTTTCATTTCATATTTCACAATAGCCATTCGCTACACCCCCTACTGATAATAATGCAAGAAAATTTCTTCAAGTGTCGGTTCCTCAATCGCTACATCCTCAACTTGCAAATGCCAGATTTTTTCCAGTATATCATTGATGTTTCCTCTAAACAGAAAAGATACATGACAATCCTCCTGTTTCAAGTTGGCAATGTCCTTTTCTGCAAAATAATTTTTTGGTATTTGTGCTTTTGCAGTTAGTTCGATTTTTTTGTATCCATTGTTTTTCAACTCACTTATTTTTTGCTCCTTGATTATATGCCCTTCTTTTATGATAGCAACCTTATCGCAAATCTTTTGAACCTCACTAAGTACATGAGAAGAAAAAAGAATTGTAGCACCTTTCGTTTTTTCTTCCTTTAAAATATCAAAAAAGATTTGTTGCATCAACGGATCAAGTCCACTGGTTGGCTCATCGAGAATAAGTAATTTTGGGGAATGCAAAATTGCCTGAATAATACCAACCTTCTTTTTGTTGCCTAAAGATAGCTGACTAATTTTGCGTTTTAGATCAAGTTGCAATCTGTCAGACAATGTTATCATTCTTGTGCTACAATTTATTCCATACAAGGCTGCTGAGTATTCCAACAAATCTTTTACCGTCATTTGTTCATAGTAAGATGCTTCCGCCGGTAAGTATCCAACATCTTGTGCAATTTCTGCGGCTTTTTGAATGCAGTCTTTTCCAAATATCGTTGCATTTCCTTTTGTTGGATGTATAAGCGCAAGCAAAGTACGAATTGTGGTGGACTTACCCGCACCGTTTGGTCCAATAAATCCGTATATTTCTCCTTCTTCTACCGAGAATGTAACTTCTTCAATGCCTTTGTGTTTACCGTAGTATTTTGTTAATTGATTGATTTCAATAATATTCTTTGCCATAAAATTTCTCCTTTCATTTATAAAATGCTTTTCTCAACAATACCATATACTCGGACAACTCTTTCTTTATCGTTTCGTAATGCTCTGTATAGTCCTCTAGATTGTTTCCATACGACATCAAAGAGTCCGAATAACCTTTGATGGCCCACAAAATTACATTACATGCTTTTTGTATGTCAACATCATCACGAAAAAGTGAATGGTCGAAAATTTTAAAGCTATTTCCCAAAATTTCAGCTACAGGGTTTTTATAGTTGCTTAATGATTCATCTGGAAACTCTGTCTTCATTGAAGTAATCGCAGGAACTAAAAATTTATACACAAGAGAATACTTCACGGTCAATTCGCAGGAAAGCAGTGACATATTCCAAACATTTTCCAGAAAATCGCGACTATCAAAGCTTACTGAGTTAAATTCATCACTGATTATATCCGTGCAATACCTAATCAAAAATAAGAACAATTCTTTTTTTGTCCCAAAATAGTGAAACAACAATCCTTTTGATATAGCGGAGTTTTGCACAATAGTGTCTGTGTTTGCTTTTCTAAATCCTTTTGAAAACTCTTCAAGAGCAGCATTTATCACACGATTTCTTTTATCTTCATCCATAGACATTATTTTGTGTGCTGATATATTCGTATTGAATGATTTGATGCCATCCATTTTCGTCTCATTCACATCATAACCTCCTTTTCATCTCTCGTTGACTGGTGAGTCAATCATGATTTTATTATACGCGTTATTTACTAATTAATCAATTATTTTTTATAAGACAGTATTACATTAGCACCAATTTCTAATAAAAAACAAAAAGCATGGCAACCATTGAGGCTATCATGCTTAAATTAAATATATTCTAGTGAGTACCTTCCGTCGTGTAATCCTGCGTTGCTTTTTTATCTATATCGTAGAAGATAACATCCCCGTCTTGTAACTGAAAGATGATTCCCTTGTAATCCTTCTTCGTGTTTTTATAACCTTCTGTTTGCCACATATTGCTTCTTGGCGAATTATAATAGCTTAGAATGGAATTTTGAAATTCCCCTTCCTTTACAGTAACTATATCAAAATTAACAACGATATATCCCTTATTCAGCCAGAAATTCTCTTTTCCATCAAGTCCATAATTGGTCTTTGAATAGGAGAGAACATCAAAGCCTTTTGGTGCAACATAAAGGTGATTAGGCAAATAGTACTCCCCATACCAATGTTGAACAGATTTTTTCACTAAAGTAGTATTCACATTACTAGGTAAATTTTCTGTATCGCCTACAAAGGTTCTTAAGGGTTTTGCCAATACGATTCTATCAAACCAGCCAAGCTTTGCTTTTTGCGTCTTGAGAACACTTTCTGTAATGCCTAAAATATTACTTGTTTCTTTCATTTCCTTATCTGGTACACTACGATCCGGATCTCCAAGTTTAATGTATTTGATATTTTCCTCATCCGCTTTACTTCCTACTTGAATGAAATAGTTGTTTTTTCCATTAAAGTATTCGCTATACCATAAATCAACTTCTTTCTTTGTCTTGCCATCCTTACTTATGTAATAGAACCTCGGAATAATTTCAATACAATCCTTATCACCTGCGTAATCACCAATTGTTTCACATTCGAACTTAAAGGTATATCCCGTTGGCAAAGCCCCTTCATTTAAAACGGTTGGATGGCTTCCTTGTAATATTGGCAATGTTAAAATTGGTATATTCCCATTAGACAAACCATTTTCATCTTTATCACCAACAGTATAATAATGATCCGTATGCTTAAGAGAATTTTTTTCTATTCTAAAAACATCCTCCCATAATGGATAATTTTCAATGTCAGAGATTCTAAATCCATAAAGTCTTCCTATAACCTTGACCTGACTGGAATCAGTTGCAACATAGTTCGATATGTTAAGGTTTGCATTGATTTCAGAGGGATAAGTCGTTGGTGAATTAATTGCAATTGTACGATATTCAATTGTATATTGTCCTTCTGTTACCCAGGTTGGGACATATATATCAAGTGAATCTTGATTTAGTGGTATGCTATACCAGGTATTTGCTTTTAAATATTTGCTTTTACTCTCCTCTTTGGTATCGGGATAAACATCAAAAGGAAACTTGACTTGTTTAAGTGTTATGTACTTTACATAATCTTTATTTCCATAGCCCGGAATATTCAAATGTTGACCCCTTGTCTTAAGTTGTATTATTGTTGGTCGTCCAAGTATCACCGCTGCTCTAGATGAATCAGTCTTTAAGGATTGATCGAAGGCATTATCACTGAAAATTCCTCCGTCACATACTATAGGCGTATGTACGGTAACATGATTCGTAGTTATGGTTCTCGTCTTTGTCCCACCTACGCTAGTCCCATCTATGTATTTATAATATACAATTGTGTTGCTGGCAGTTGATGTCTTGTTTGAAAGCTTTGGATTAATCATTAAGCCTTCTTTATATAGGGCTTTCTCATGGGTCAATGGTATATTTACTGGTCTAGGATCAGGTCCAAACTGATTCACCTTTGAGCTGTCCAAAATAACTTGTCCATTTATAACAAGCTTGTCATTCCAAACAGTAACGCTTGGTCCATTAGTTGTCATGCTTCCAACTTGATCAAATAGAACTGTTGGAGGAGTATAATAATGATGATCCGGCTCAATAGTTGTGTTTTCATTTGGAAGCGCATAATTTGATGTCACTGAATGATCTATTCCGTACACTTCTAAATGCGCAATCTTATAATAACTATAAGGTGTATAACTAGTCGAAGAGGAATAAGTTGCATTTCCTGTTCCATCAAAACCTGAAAAAGAACTTGTTGTATACACGTGGGTTCCAGATATTTTATTTATACTCAATTCCACTAGATATTCATTCGTTGATACGTTTACATATAGATTTTCGCTCGTTGGTACACCTTGTTTAACATCAAATATTGATGTGCCTTTTTTATTGTGACCGATTACTGTGCTATCTGAAGCAATATTAACCTCTACCAATGCTGGTGTTTCTTCTTCTAAGACGCTAAGCGGTGGCAGCCAGGCACTTGTATACCAAACACTTCCATCACTTTCTTTGTGAAATAACCATGCAACTCCTCGGGTATTTTGTGTTGGAGCAATTGGGATGTGGTAATAGGTTTCCCAAGGAAGATCCTGCCAGTTAGGACCAAGGTGGTTTCCATAAATTCCGTTCGTTCCGTGGTAGTAGTTGAAGCCGTAGAGGAAGATTTCTCGGAATTCGGAGGAATGATAGTCAAATTGCGATTTGAATATTCCATATTTTAATATTACCGAGGTATTATTCCATGGATAAGTGAACCAATCAAATGTATCAAAATCAGTGCCATCTAATGCATCATAATAATAATCTGGATTTTCAACACTCTCACCATAGGGATCATAACCTAAAAATCTATATTCACCCTCAGGATCCTGTGTTCCATGTTTTGTAACACCCTCAATGGAGCAAACTAGAATATTATATTCATCATATATGGCTTTACTAACTGGATAAGTATTATTATAAAAATTTCCTGGATGATTGTATTTCTCCTTAAACTCAATATTTGCAATATCTATTGCTTGTTTCAATGTTAATTTTGTCATTTCATCCGCATATGAAATGTTTATGTTGCTAATTATCAAAATAAGACATATAAATAACGTTACAACTTTTTTAAACATTTATATCCCCCTTACCAACCTCTAACTGTGATTGTTGTATATCCGCCTGGTGAACCAACTTCGACTTTCTTTCCAAATTTCCATTCAAATATCTTAGAAGGTAACGTCATTTGAAAATCCTTCTTTGTTTTAGCATAGGTCATAATTTCTTTTGTTAGCTCAGTACCAACCGCTTTCGTTAAAAATGCTTCCGCTTGCTCATACTGAGGTTCCAATGGCGATACTATGTTCATAATAATATTAAAATCCAACAAATCCGGATCATGCCCATCCAAATTATCAATGATCTCAATCCCATAAAAAACAAACTTATCCCTAACCTTCTCCTCAATCACCCTTCTAATAACCGTACACGCTTCACTTCTCTTCAACGAGTCATTGGCCTTAAACTTACCATCAGGATACCCCGTGATGGTACCAAGCTCATAAGCCTTCAAGACATAAGGCTTTAACTCAACCTTTATACTACTATAATCCAAAATAGAATTTGTAAGCTTATACTCCTGCGAGCCAACATATGTATAGGTTTTTGCACCCTCTAGCATTTCAACTACTCTAACTGTAAGCATAGCCATTTCTGCTCTAGTAATGCTATTCTTATAAGATGTAAAATCACCATTTTTAACAATTCCCAACTCTATCGCTTTATCAATATAGGGCTGAGCCCAATAGTCTTTGCCATTTTCAAGCTTGTGACCCAAGGCGACAACCATGGTTTTAATAAATTGATCTGTGGTCATCGTACTAGTAGGCTTAAACTGACCATCTGTATAGCCATCAATGATTCCATTGCCCACCAGTACCATAACATTTTCATAAAACCAATCTGTTTCTTTCAAATCCTTAAACATACCCAGCCCTTTTCCACTACTAAATGTTAAAACAAAAAACAATCCAACCGCCAAAACAGAAATTCCGACTTTTTTCACTATAATTCTCCTCCTACACCATTTTTTATTAATTTCAAATACCCCATTACACTATTATATCAAATAAACTCAAAATGTAAACATTAGACTCGCTTTTTATATTGAAAAGTGAGAGAATTTGTTCGAAGTGTTTTCATTCCTATGATTCCTAGAAGACAAAAAAAACACTCCCTATAGCAGAAAGTGCTTTTTGTATCTATAAAAATAATTTCTCAATTTTAATTACATAGATTATAAATAATTATTCCTCAGAATATTTTTCTTTAATTTTCAAAATGTCCTCTAATCCAAAAAAGAAGGCTGTAATAATATTGGGATCAAAATGTTTGCCTGCTTGTGATTTCAAGTAATCTGAGGCTTCGTGTATAGTCCAAGCATCTTTATATGGCCTTTTGCTTGTAAGTGCGTCAAACACATCTGCAACCGCAGTAATTCTTGCGAAGATATTGATTTCTTCTCCTTTTAATCCATTAGGATAACCTGTACCATCCCATCTTTCATGATGTTCAAGTGCAATTACTTTAGCAGTTTTTAACAACTCCGAACTGTGCTCACCTATAATTCGCGCACCAATTAATGTATGCGTTTTAATGATTTCAAATTCCTCTTCGGTTAGTTTACCTGGTTTTAATAAAAGATTATCTGAAATCCCAATTTTGCCTATATCATGCATCGGGGAAATATCTAATAAAAGATTTGCTTCACTTTCAGGAAAGCCGTACTTTAAGGCTATCGTTTTACAATAATGGCTTACTCTATAAATGTGCATTCCTGTCACATTATCTTTGAATTCTGCTGCAATACCAAGCCTTCTGATAATTTCAACTCTGGTATCTATTAATTCTCTGGTTTTTTCAAGGACTTGTAATTCAAGTTCTCTTTTTTGATTATATAATGCTATATGAGTTCTTACACGAGAAAGCACTATAGAGGCATTAATTGGTTTTGTGATATAATCCACAGCTCCAATCTCCAATCCTCGGGCTTCATTAATAACTTCGTTTCTTGCAGAAACAAATATAATAGGAATTTTTTTGGTAATAGGATTGCATTTTAGTCTTTTACATACCTCATAACCGTCCATTTCTGGCATCATTATATCTAAAAGAATGAGATCAGGACATGTTTGTTCTGCAATTTTTAAAGCAATTTTACCACTTCTAGCTACTTTAATATAATAATCCTCATTTAATACACCATCAAGAATTTCTAGATTATCAGGTGCATCATCTACTATCAAAATTGTGTGCTTATATTTTTCCATATTATCATTCCCATATTCTATATTTTGTCGTAATTACTACTTTTTCTAGCAATATTGAATAGGCTGTTTCAAAATCATATTCTAATACTGAATGCGCAACTTTATTATAATCTTCATTAGTCATTATCTTTTTTAGGTGTGGCGATATTTCATCAAGGATTTTTTTAGATCTAGCGTCATATCCTTGAAGCATATCCATAAACGATTCAAATTTTACTTCATAGTCTTTTTCATCTTCTTCAGATATTAATATTAACTCATCCTGTTTCAGTGTTTTTTCAATTTCATTGGATATTATAGCAAGCATTTCATTTATAATTTTAATTTGTTCAGAAAAATCCGCATCACTATATTGATTTGCTCTTAATAATAACTCAATATTTTCAAACATTTTTTGTAGCTTTACAGCACCAATATTACCTGATAGCCCCTTCATTGTATGAGCAATTCTTATTTTTTCTTCGATATTCCCAATATTAATTGCTTCAAATTCATTACAAACGTCTTTATATTTTATGAATTTTTTAAGAATACTACTAAATAGCTTCTCATCTCCTTTATAGACACTATGCAACACACTTCTATCAAGGATTGAATCAGCATTACCTTGTTCATCTTTTTTTTCAAGATATTTTGTTAAATTTTTATTGCTACTAATCACTTCACCTTTTCGTACCCACTTATGAATTGCTTTATAGAGCTCATCAGGATTAATTGGTTTAGTAAGATAATCATCCATTTCCCAATCTAAAACCATTTCTCTCGTTCCGCTCATTGCATCAGCAGTTAATGCAATAATAGGTAATTGAAAACTCTCTATCTCATTTTTTATCTTTCTTGATGCCTTATAACCATCAAGAATAGGCATATGTAAATCCATAAGTACAATATCATAGGAATCTTTATTTTCTTTCAACTCTTGATATGCCTCTAGCCCATTTCCAACTACTTGAGTATGCATACCTTCATTCTCTAAAAATTCACATACAACTTGTTGGTTGATTTCATTGTCTTCTGCAAGCAATACTCTGATGCCAGATAAATTCCAATTCTCATGTAAATTATGCTCCTTGTTCTTCACCGCTACGAAGGAATCTGCCTTTTGAACAAATAAAGACATAATAGTATCAAACAGTACAGATTGGTTAATCGGCTTCATGATTACTTCATTAAAACCCTCTTGAATTGCATATAAAACCAGGTTTTCTCTAATATAACCTGCCAACATAATAAATTTAGGCATGTCTTCTATATCGATATATTTTTTAATCTGTCTCAAAGTATGAATACCTTCATTACCCGACATAGAACACCCAATAATAATCAAATCATATTTGTGTCTATCCTCAATAAGTTTAATAGCTGTTGTCTTATCTACACATTCAATGTGATTAAATCCAAAGTTACGCGTATAGATTTCAAGTACTTGACGTACATTGTTATTTTCCTCTAAAATGAGAGTTCTAATGCTCTTAAGGTTATCCGGTAGACTCTTTTTTTCCTGTACCTCTTGAGAGAGCTTAAATTGAGCTGTGAACAGAAAGTTACTACCCACCCCATATTCACTACTTACATGAATATCTCCCTTCATCAGCTCAACTATTTGTTTAGAAATAATCAAGCCAAGACCGGTTCCACCATACCTTCTTGTTGTTGATGTATCTGCTTGTGTAAATGCCTGAAATAGCGTAGACTTTTGTTCTTTCGTTAATCCAATGCCCATATCTCTAACTTCAAAAACCAATGTTATATTCTCTGACGTTATTTTTTTTATGGTAACACTTACGAAGATCTCACCCTTTTCAGTAAATTTTATTGCATTGTCTGTCAGGTTTAATAGCACTTGTCCAAGTCTAAGAGGGTCTCCCTCAAGCCACTCTGGAATATTTGGATCTTGCATCACTATCAGCTCCAGTCCTTTGTTAAAGGCCTTAATGCTAATCATATCTGCAAGATTGGTCATTACTTCTTCTAGATTGAATTTTATTTCCTCAAGGCTTAATTTACCGGCATCAATTTTAGAAAAGTCTAAAATATCATTGATAATATATAATAGGTTATGTGCCGCATTTCCGATTTTATGTATATAATCCTCTTGTTTGTTCGTCAACTCAGTCTTATAAATAAGATTTGAAAATCCAATGATTGCATTCATTGGTGTTCTTATTTCATGACTCATATTAGCAAGAAAATTACTCTTGATTTTAACAGAAGCCTCCGCTTGTTCCTTCAACTCTTTTAATTCTTCATTTCTTTTTTTAATAATTTCATTGGCACTATCAATTTCATCCATTAAACGAGTTAACATAAGCTGGGTTTTATCTTTCATTTCTTGTACATGAAGCCTGTTTTCTTCTGAGCGATTAAGCTTCTTTTCTAATATTTTTGTTTTCTTTTCGTAATTAGAAATTATTTCTTCGAATTCATTAGGGTCCATTTTACTTTTCTCCTACTAGAACTACCGCAATCGTACCATTGTGAAATCTACTCTCTTTATTATTTTCCAAAGGTGCAATTTCTCCATAAGTATAAAATCCACAAATTGGAAAACCTTCAGGCATATTCTTTTGTAAATACAAATACTCCTTATCAACATTCATACCTAAAATAGCTTTTCGAGCAGAGCAGGTAAATACCAAAGCCGCTTCAGGAGTTGTTCCCTTATATCCTTCAATTGCTTCTCTCAAGGCTGTTTCAGATGCAATGCTCATGTTCTCAATAGAACTAGAAACCAATTGCACAACAACGTTTTCTGGTACATCTCCAAAAAAAGTTATACTCTTATCTTTCTCATTAAAAGTATATGGACTTCTTATATAAAATTTTTCGGATTTCTCTGGAAATACTGCAAGTGGATATTCTGTTGGTACTCTGCTATAGTTTCCACCAACATACCTATTATAAAAATCTAAAATAGGTTCTCCATCTACTTCATATACTATATTATTAATGGCTCTCGTCACCAATTTTTTATGTCCAATTGGGGACCAACCGCTTGCAACACCTGACGAAAATAGGATATCACCTGAAAACAATAAAACCAGTACTGCATCAGTTAATACTTGATTTTTATAAAATTGATAAGTTTTCTTCATAACCCATTGATCAGCAGCCAAACCTCCAAAAAGCGGAAACATTATTCCAAGTTCTTTTTGCAACGCCTTAATAATTGCAACGCCACCAACTGTCATACTTTCAGCTAATGTAATACAAAAAGAAGGTTCATGATTTAATTTACTTTTCGCCTCTTTAATGGCTACTTGCGCCGCATCTTCGGGGCTTTGCGAAAGGTTTATCCCTAATCCAGCTTTCATTTGGATGGTATCAGAATAGAATAAGATTAGAGTAACAGAATCTTCAATGCATCCGAGTCTAGAGGACATTTCGCCATCTGTTGTACAGCCTATTAATTCAATGTCAGGATACATCTTTATAACTTCTTCTAATATAAGTTTATGATCAAACTCAATTGCACTATACAATACTCCCGCCTGTGGTATTAGACCTTGCAAGCATTGATTACACTGTTCTAGGCAATCAATAATTGCATCTTTCGAGTCCACATCTTCACTATGACCTACCGCAACTTTCAACATAATTGCAAAACCTCCTTTAGCTTACATCATTATTTCATTGCACGCATACAAGGCTACAGAACTATAGTCAAGAATAGTTGTAATTTATATTAATTAAATGATAACACTTTTTGTGACATTTTTCAAATAAAAAACCAAAAACAGAATATAAAGCCAGACCGGTTTATCTACAACGTGATGATTGTATTGAAGCTCATTTTACCACCTACTTTATTGCTCATTTTTTAAACACTTAAACAAACTTGGAGAGCCCATTTTACAAGGGTTTCCAAGCTTTGTTAATTCAACAACTGTCAAAGACAGGATTATATCAAATAAACTCAAAATGTAAACATTAGACTCACTTTTTATATTGAAAAGTGAGAGAATTTGTTCGAAGAGTTTTCATTCCTATGAATCCTAGAAGATCTGTAAAAAAGAGTACGTAAATATTCAATAGGTGTGATGGCCTTCTTTCTCCAAAAAGCACATACCTAACGCCGCCTACAAACCAAATGATCAAAGGACTAAAAATGAAGAACCAAATAAATGCAAATAGCAAGCATATTTGACCGTGTAGATTAAATGATGCCTCACTATAATCCCAAACATTTAGTTTAAAGTACACATTAAGAATGTAGCCTGAAGTGTATTCAAGTACCAATATGATACTTGTAATAAAAAAAATTTTCTTGAGAATCATCATTCTTGGATGACAGGTATGAAGATAATTTGCAAGGTTTCCACTTAGCCCCGCGCAAACAAACATCGCCCAATGGCTAGTCCCATCATAAATAATTTCTAGCATGTAATAAATGGATCCAAAGATAATAAAAACAATCAAATGTTGTAATAAGCTATTAAATTTATTCATAATTATGCACCATCCCATGTTGTTTAATATTTCTATTATCTGTGAATCCATCCAAATAGATACATGGAACTTGTTAACATATGCTTTTAGTTATAATACGAATAAATCTAAAAAAACACTCCCTATATCAGAAAGTGCTTTGTAAATGCAAAAAAACTTTTTCTCTATTTTAATAATCTAGTATAGAAATTTTTATACTTCGAATAAACCAACTACCATTCTTATAAATCCTTATCATTCAAAAACTGTTCGAACTTTTTCTCAGATAATATTTCATTGGTTACAAATCTTCCATTATAAAACAGACTATACGTGGTGAATGGTGCGGGAGCACTTTGTGCCTCACTTGTTGTATTGAGCTTAAGTACCTTTAATGATTGATCTTGTTGCTTTGCAATATCATGAATGATTTTTACATATTTCTCCGTATGGGGGCATTGATTAGAATAATACAAAACCATACCTTGATTATCAATAACACCTTTTTTACAGCACTCCTTGAATCTTGGCTTTTCATTGCCTAGTTCAAATGGGAGATACAAAAGCTCGTAATAAGGTTCTGCTGAATCGCATTGTTCAAAGCCCTTGTACTTTAGATATTTAGGATCTGATAAAAATGGTATTTTCTTTTTTGAAGAAAGGATAACTAGACCATTTTTACCTTTTGATCTTGCATCATCTATACATCCCTCTAATAACTTATTTGCATACCCTTGTCCTTTAAATTGCCCTGAAACCCAAAAACAGTTAATAAACATATAATTTTCAGCTATGATTGGGCACCACGCATTTTCAGCTGGGATATATTCAATAAAAACCTTACCACGAGCATTTAACTTTTTAAAAACAAGCCCATCATCATAGCGCTCTTTTAGCCATGCTTTTTTTGACGATACACAGCATTCCCCTTTTTTATCTGTAATGGCACAACAAATATGTTCAGTATCAACATTATCATTGTTCACAGATATAATATCCATTTCGTTTCCCCCTCTCTCTTGATTCAATTAGAATTCAAGGCAATATAAATATGAATTTCAACAATATTATCACTGCCACTTTGGTATTCCTCAAAATCACTGCTGAATTTTCTATCTAAATTCATTGACCACAGCTTGGTCCAGAATTCAGCTACAACCTTCTGCATATCACCTTTGACAACAAATTTTGCATATTTTCCAGCTGGTATCATCTGAGGATAAACACCCACCGGAAGCTTTGATGAATTAATTACTTCACAGCAAACCATCATATCATACTCACCCTGATCATCGCTCTCATAATTCGTATATAAGCCAATGCTTTTATCATTGTATTTATTTGGTATCGACTGATAGATACCCTTTGTAAAAAACTCTTGCCAAAGACCACCAATTGAGTTAACCATATTAGGGTCGCTATTACTTGTTCTAATTTTCAATCCAGCAACATTCTTTTCTTCTAAATATACTATTTCATAATCCATTATACTACCTCTTTTCATCCTTTTATGAAATCAGTATACCACTTGTAATTTGACAGCTGCATGTCATATTAAAAATATTATTGCAATTATTTATAAACTTCATATCCACAAAATAACCGACTATGAAATCCCTGAATTACTCACCATAGTCGGTTATTTATATGATTAATTAATTACAACTAAACTATCAAGTTTTGCTTCCCTTTTAGCTGTGCTTTTTAACTTACTCTCCTCTAAAATAGAATATATCGTTGGTATAATTACTAAGGTTAGTGTCGTTGCCATGGTTAACCCAAACATGAGGGCTATCCCCATTGGAGCAAGAAACGGATCTTTTAAGGTAATAGGTAAGATACCTCCCACTGTTGTTATGGTTGTTGCAAATACTGGAATAAATCGTGTTTTTCCAGTTTCCAATATTGCATCTTTGATATCGTAACCATTCTTCCTTAAATAGTTAATGTAATCTACAAGCACAATTGCATCATTAACTGCAATCCCTACAAGAGCAACCACCCCAACAAATGAAAAGAATCCAAATGCATTTCCTGTCATTAACAAGCCCGGTATAACTCCAATTAGAGCCATAGGTAACGTAAGCAGTATGATAAATGGTTGTGAAAGCGAGTTAAATTGTATCGCTAATATAATAAATACTAGTAATACTGCAATAACCATATTTACCATCATATCTCCAAAAGAATCACCCATCATCTCCATTTCTCCACCATACTCAATTGTAACATCATCTGAAACAGGATAATCTTTAATTGCTGTTTTAAATGCATTAACTGCATCTGTGGCAGTTTCAATTTCCGGATTTTGATTAGGTACTATATCAGCAGAAACAGAAACTATTCTTTTTCCATCCTCGTGTTGTATTGCTGTGATACTTTCAGTTTCAACTATACTTGCAACCTGTGAAAAAGCGATAACATCTCCACTTTGGTTATAAAAATTTAATTTTTCTAGATCATATATCGTGTTAACCTTATGTCCAGCTAGCTTGATTACAATATCAATTTCCTCTTGATCTTGTCTAAAGGTTGTTGCTGTTATACCATGAATTGAATTACGAATACCGAAGGCAATCGTTATATCATCCAATCCAAATCGCTTAGCTTTTTCTTTATCTACTTTAACCTCTAAAATATTTTTACCTCTTTTCGTACTTGTTTCAACATCTCTTATTCCATTAATGCCATTCAGAGTATTTGCAAAATCCTCTTCGACCTTTCTAATGTTTTCTAAACTATTGCCTTTAATTCTTATAAATACTGGGGCTCCTGTTGGTGGTCCCCCTTCCATTTCAACCACATCAAAGTCAATTCCTGGTATTCCTTTCATTAAAGTTCGGATTTCTTGGGCAATCTCCATACTTGAACGTTCTCTATCTTCTTCCTCCAGTAAATCTAATAATAGAAATGAACGATTTGGAATCCCACCACCATCATCATTATAATCCTCCCAAACATTTGCTCCATTGTTACCTACATAAGTAACAAAGCTTTTTATTTCTGGGACTGAAAACAATCTCTTTTCTATTTCTTTCACACTTTTATCTGTATCTTCTACTGTTGTTCCTTCTGGCGTCCTAACATATACAAATAACCAAGGTGAATCTGTTGAAGGAAACATTTCCACTTTAAGTATACCCATAGGTATCGTTCCAATACATATGATTAACGCTATTACAACTGAAGCAATAACCAATAACTTTCTACGCGTTTTCTCTAGTATCCATTCTAAAAAAGATATGTATTTCTTAATAATCTTCCCTGGTTCATGAGAATTTTTTGATTTTAATTGTTTAAATAGCATCCCCGATCCAAATAGTATTGCTGCAACGATCGCTAACGGCCCTATACCTTTTAAGCCTTCTTTTCCATAATCCATGAAAGCTGCCAATGATAAAATAAAAACCAATAAAACAGATAAGGAAATTCTAATTTTCTTCTTTATAGGGTGTGTTTTTCCATCATCATGACTTCGATGTTTCTTCAAGGCCAATGAACATATGGACGGTGTAACTGTAATTGCCATTAAAAACGATGCACTAAGTGCAAAAATAACGGTAAATGGAATATGTTTTATGAAATCTCCCATTATTCCCGAAGTTAGGGCAATTGGGAAAAATGCAGCTAAAGTTGTTAACGTTGAGGCAAGAATTGCAGGCGCGATTTGATTTGTACCTACTACTGCTGCATCTTTTGCTGATAGGCCTTTAAACCTAAGTCTATCCACGTTTTCCATTATAACAATGGCGTTATCTACTAGCATACCAACTGCTAGTATCATCGAAAACATGGTTACATTATTAATGGTCATACCTGTTATCTTCATTAAACCAAAGGCTGCAAATAAAGACAATGGTATAACAAAGGATACAATAAGCGACTCACCAAATCCAATAAATAAAAACAATACAACTATAACAAGAAAAAATCCAGCTTTAGCATTATCAGTTACATCGTCAACAATATCTTCAATGTACTCCGCTTTATCCCCTACCAAATCAAATTGGACATTTTCAGGAATCAGCTCACTTCTTTTCTCTTCCATAACTTCACGTACTTTATTTCTTACCTTGATATCATCTGACGAATCTCGTTTTTTCACCGCGATACCTATCGCATGTTTTGTTTCTTTTATATCATCACTTGAGTAAAAAGATTTTGAAACGAAAATTTCTTGTTCTTTGTACCCATCTTCTATAATTGCAATATCATTTAAAACAAGTTGCCCCGTGTCTGTTGACTTAATAATAACATTTTGAAGTTCATCTATTTGATCAAATCTACCAACAGTTCGAATAGAATATAATTTGTCGTTAAGCTCTATGTCACCACCAGGCATATTGATATTTGAGCTAGTTAGCGCATTTTGAATATCTTCCATTGTAATTCCATATACTTGAAGCGTTTGGGGATCAACAGTAATTGTGATTTCTCTTTCAATATCCCCAATTACTAAAACTTCGCTCACAATACTTATTTTTTCTAATTCTTTTTTTACATTATTAGCGATATTTTGCAAGGTCATAAGATCCTCGTCACCACTCACAGTATAAATAACCACTGGCGACTTACCAATTTCGAAGTCAGAAGCAACCGGCAACTCCGCATCCTTAGGTAGTTCACTGCTAATATTTGAAAGTTTCTCTCTTATGTCTCTTAGCTTTTCGTCAATATCCGCTCCTGGATCAAATTCAATAGCAACAGAGGAATACCCAAAGCCAGATACTGAGGTCAAATTATTGATGTCATCTAAATCTTCTAACTTATTTTCAATTTTATCTGTTATAAGAGTCTCAACTTCCTCTGGCGAAGCACCAATGTAAACTGTACTAACAAATGCCATGGGCAAGATAACTTCAGGCTGAGCCTCTCTCTTTATCGTAGCATATTGATATACACCCCAAATCAGTACAATTGCTATAAAAAGAAACGTTACTCGATATCTTTCTATAAAAAAGGCAGACCATTTCCCTAAAAAATTCTTTTTTAAATACAGTTCTGGTATCTCATCATGGTTCAAACCATCATTTTGGATACCCTTTTCATTATCCTTCTTATTCATACCCTTGCCTCCAAATACTCATGTGTTTTATTGAACAATCTGAATCTTTTCACCATTTGTTAAGTAATCCTGTCCCTTGATGATTACTTCCTGACCCTCTACCAGACCTTTTAAAATTTCAACCTTTGTACCATTGTCAACGCCCATTTCAATATCCACTCTTTTTGCCATTTGGTTCTCAACCACATATATGTATTTTTGGATATTATCTAAGAGAAGTGCATTTCTATTAATCAATAATGCCTCATCATTTTTTTCTATTACAATTGAAACTTCAGCATACATACCATCTTTTAAAAGTCCCGCTTCATTATCAATTTCCACCTTAATGGGATAAGTAAATGTACGTTTGTCAACAGTAGGAGAAATTTCGATTACTTTACCAATAATAATCTCATCGCCTTGCATCTTAACCTTAACTTGAACCTGTTGGTTAAGCGTAATCTTAGAAATAACACTTTCAGGCACGTTAATTTCAAGAATCAACTTGTCAAGCTTGACGATTGTAAAAGCGGGTTGGTTACCAGCCAATTCACCTTCTTCAATATTTCTTTGGGCCACTATACCACTGATAGGACTTCTTACTTCATGATCTTTAACACCATCTTTGGCAATATTAATTTGTGCTGCAAAGGAGCTTTTAGAAGGATCATTAAAAAATAAGTCGTATGATTGCTTCGCTGTCTCATAAGCAAGTTTTGCTTGCTCATATCTAATTTTTGTATCTTCAAACTGTTGATTAGCAATAATTCCTTCACTTAATAACACAGTCATATCATCTAGCATATTTTTTGCATCATTAAATTGTAGTTCTGCCGCTTTTAAAGAGGATTCCAACTGATTTGCTTGTGTATCCATCTGATTTTCAAGGATAATTAGATTATTGCTTGCATTCTTTTTATCCATGATAAACAATAGTTCTCCATCCTTTACCTGATCTCCAACATCGAAGAATATTCGATCAATCGTCCCCATTGATTTACTACTTACATCAACTGATTTTAATGGCTTTAAATACCCTGCATAAGTCATGCTTTTTTCTATGGGTCCTTTTATTGCCTTTTCTGTTTTTACAGGAGTATATTTCTCCTCAGTTGCTGCTACTGCAGCGCTCTTTTGACATCCACTTGTTAGTATTGTAATTGATGCTAAACCAAGTATAATTGCAAGAGTAAGTGTACTTTTTAAGCTTAAAACTGTTCTTTTCATGTTTGCCTCCAATTAATAAATATTTCCCTATGCATATTGTTTATTTCCATTATATCTCATTCTTTAATTAAGTATAAGTATATACGAAGATTATTACTTCATGTTTAGTAAAAGATTAGAAAATCATTAGAAATACACGAAATTTTCCCAAGTAAAAAAACAACACCCTACTACGGGTGTTACAGACTGTCGACAAAAGCATTTTTTCTCATAGGTGTGTACTAATTCTTGGCAGTAAGTGTTCATTTTTCTGGCCTTACCCTTCGGCCGGTCTGGCGAAAAATGAACACTTACTGCCTTTCGTATTAATCGCGAAGAAAAAATGCTTTTATCTCTGTTTCGCTACTTGATAATTAAATTGTCAACATCCTGCAACACTTCTTCTGGTGTTATTTATTCAATCATTTAACCTTCCTTATTTCTTAGGATTAAACCATGCATATGTATCATATGTTTTGCTAAATCTAATCAATGGTTCATCCCCGATTGTAGTTTGAAAATATGTAAAGCCTTCATATTCTGATCCTTTATATAATTCCGTACTAAGGTTCAATGGTATTACCAAAGAAATGAACTCGTTATATACTGTTCCGTCCTTCCTAACAGCACTGAATAAATAATTGTTTATATCTACAGCCGTATCCTTTTCAGTTTCTAAAGCTTTTACCTTGAATCTAACTAACATGTATTCGCAACCATCTTTAGGCGCACGGTTGAATTTATTTTCTTTGATGATGATATCCCATGCAGCTTGGCCTTTAATAACTTCTGTTAGTGTTATTTCAATTTTATGTTTGCCATTTGAAAAATCATCTCGATCACATACAATCTTTTGTCCTATTACAGCTGGATTACTCCTTGAGTTTGTAGTAATAGTCGCTGTACCTTTATCCACAATATTTGCAGTGCTTGTTATCCCATCCCAATCAACCTCTTTACCAACTAATTCTGCAACCTTTCTCATCGGTAAATAGGTAGTGTTCTTGTATAAGATACTATAGGGTACTTTCTCACCATTAGTTAAGGTATAAGTATCCCCCTTACTTGCTGCCTTTGTACCCGCAACTAAAATATTTACACCATTGAGTACTGCCGTAATCGTTTGAGTTACCCCAGCTCCATAAACGTTAAATGATGCAAAAAAGATTGTTGCCGATAAAAAGCCTACTAAATACCCTTTTATATGTTTTCTCATTACATTTCCCTCCTCAAATGATACTATTTTAACAAAAGTATAGCACACTAGGAATAATATGCAAATAAAAAGGTAAGAACAATAAAATAAAAGTCTACAATCTATATTCAAAAGATTGTAGACTTTCTCTTACTAACGAAAGAAAATGGTATAGACTAGATCTACCAACAAAACAACTAGAATAGTGACAGATAGTACTGTTATTTTTTGATCGCTCAATTTGCCTACAACTTTTTCAAAAAGTGGCTGGAACAAATATAGAAATATTACCCCACCAATGCCAAAACGTATGGATGGTGACAGTGCAATTCTAGCCTGGAAATGAATGGCGTAATCCGCATATGTTTGCCATGGCCAGCTGCCAGTTGTCCATTCCATTAAATAACTTGTAAGCAGTTCTAACAAAGTGGCTGAAGCCATACATCCCAGGAATACTGGCAGAATCCATATTAACTTTTTGGGATACTTTTTATCTTTAATCAGCGGATAAACGCAAAACAAAAAAAGAAGTGCTCCAAATCCGTATACTGGGCAATAGGGGCCAAACAAAAAACCTCGATTTGAAAAGCCCCAGCGATATACGACAACTTCAAGAAACACCTCATAAATCCATCCAAACAATGCATACATCATAAAAAATAAGATATATCTTCTCATGCCTCTTATCTGTGTAATCGTCTTACTTTCAATGAATACTTTCATAATCTTTTTCTCCTAATAGCATTAATAATCACTTTTCACACCCTGATGATCAAAATGTCAATACCTTCTAATATATCAAACCCTTTAAAACAGTATATTATACATTTTTACATTCCACAATCAAAACTGTTATTTTCGACAAAATATTAATACTAATAGGTGCTACATTTAGTCTGTTACTAATGTAGCTTTTCTTCAAAAATCTAGCTAATGGCTCATTTTCTAGCACTGCCATGTACAAAGCTATATAATACATCACCAAGGTTTGATAGTATTATGAGACCATGGTACTGCAGGGGGAATTACAATAGGTCTATCAATAACATCAATATCAATCTGCGGAGGAAAAAGGGTTGCAATATTTACAGCTCTTATTTCTACAGCATTATTTTTTAACAAATATATTCCATAAACAATACCATTACCATGGTTAGCTTGATGAAAGTTTGGAAATCCAGTGGCGAAACCATTTATTCTAGCATAATCATTTACTGCCCTAAATCTTGATGGAATGTCTGGTGGATTATTTAACTCAGTTACTAGAACATCTTTCCACTCTAATGCTTCATGCTTTAGTAAAATTACTCCATAAACTAGTCCATTACCATAATCAGCTTGATGAAAATTGGGGAATCCCGTAGCAAAACCATTCATGATAGCATAATCATTTACAGCTCTATATCTCGAACTAAAATCTGGTGGATTACCTAATTCGGCTGCTGTTACATCTCTTTTTTCTACAAATTCGTTTTTTAATAAAATAGTTCCAAAAACTACTCCATCACCATAATTAGCTTGATGGAAGTTTGGGAATCCAGCAGCATAACCATTTCTTGCGGCATAATCATTTATAGCTCTAAATCTTGATTCTGTATCTATCACCTGTTCAGTTAGTTTAACTCTTAGATTACGTGTACTTACGTCGATTCCTTTATCTTTATATATACCTTCAATCATTTCTCTAGTAATTTGATTACCATGTACTGTAGTTACCTTGTTTTTAAACCATTCTATAACCTTTTCAATACCCTCAGTAATAACGTCTGAGTTAATTTCACAAGTCACTTTTACTTCTTTAACCATACCATGACGATCAAAATTAATTTCTGGTTTACAAGGAAAATCTATAATTTTCTCGGTTACTGCTTTACACCAATCTCCAAATTCTTTACTAACTAAACCACAAACTTCTCTAGCTACTTCTCCAGCATTTTCAGATAAACTCATTATATTACCTCCTTTAATATAGTAATATTTTTATCTGAAACTTTAAATATTATTATGATAATATATTTTTTAAGCAACCTAAAACAATAAAAGTATCAAATGAGTATCGCTGTCAATAATTAAAGCCTGCAAACCTTTATAAATCAAGGCTTGCAGGCTTTCTCTTATCTATTCCCACTCAATCGTAGCTGGTGGCTTACTCGTTATATCATAAACAATTCTATTAACATTCTGTACTTCATTCACAATTCTATTACTAACATTAGCAAGAATTTCATGAGGAATTCTCGACCAATCAGCCGTCATAAAGTCTGAGGTGTCTACTGAACGAAGAGCTACGGTATAACTATACGTTCTCTCATCACCCATAACACCAACACTTCTTAAATTTGTCAATACTGCAAAGTATTGACCTAAACCACTTGCAATACCAGCATTAAGTACTTCTTCTCTAAAAATATAATCAGCATCACGAAGAGTATCTAGTTTTTCCTTAGTAATATCACCAATGATTCTAATTGCAAGACCAGGTCCTGGGAATGGTTGACGAGAAACTAAGAATTCTGGAATTCCTACTGCACGTCCTACTTCACGAACCTCATCCTTAAATAAATCTCTAAGAGGTTCAATAATTTCCTTAAAGTCCACGTGATCAGGTAGTCCGCCTACGTTATGATGACTCTTAATAACTGCTGCATTTTTAGTTCCACTCTCTATTACATCAGGATAGATTGTACCTTGTACAAGATAATCAACTACTCCTATTTTTTTCGCTTCAGCTTCGAATACACGAATGAATTCCTCACCAATAATTTTTCTTTTCGTTTCAGGATCAGATACACCTGCTAGCTTGTCTAAAAACTGATCTTCACAATTTACACGAATAAGATTCATATCAAATTCTCTAGCAAAAATTGTTTCTACTTCATCGCCTTCATTCTTGCGAAGTAAACCGTGATCTACAAAAATACAGGTCAATTGCTTTCCAACCGCTTTATGAATAAGCACTGCTGCTACAGAGGAATCTACTCCACCTGACAAAGCACAAAGCACCTTTTTATCACCAATTTTTTCTTTGATTATTCTTATTTGCTCTTGAGCGAAATCAGTCATGATCCAATCACCACTACACTCACAAATATGGAATAAGAAGTTCTTCAATATTTCCTTGCCTCTTGGTGTATGTACTACCTCAGGGTGGAATTGAACTCCATATAATTTCTTTTCTACATGGGCCATCGCAGCAACTGGACAAGTTTTCGTCGTTCCAATAATTTCGAAGCCAGCTGGTGGAGCACTCACATAATAAGTATGGCTCATCCAACACACAATATCTTTTTCAATATCTTTAAATAATAGACTTTCCGTGTTTAGCTCTATATCCGTTTTGCCATATTCTCTATGTTCAGCCTGTGCAACCTCAGCATCAAGCACATATCCCATTAGTTGAGTACCATAACAAATACCTAAGATAGGAATACCAAGCTCAAAAAGCTCTTTACCAACTAACGGTGCTCCTTCTTCAAAAACTACGCTAGGTCCACCAGTAAGAATAATGCCCTTTGGATTCTTTGCTTTTATTTCTTCAATTGGAGTATCATAATGTATGACCTCACAATATACGTTTGCTTCTCTAACACGCCTTGCAATCAGTTGGTTGTATTGACCTCCAAAATCAAGGACTATAATTAACTCATGCTTCATTTATATTGCCTCCTAAAAAACAAAAATTGATACAGTTTACTTCTATTTTCTCTATTTCTAGACTTTTATCATACATTAATATTTATTCAAATGCAAACATTTTTTAGTAAAACAAGAATAATGTTCGGATAATTTATTCTACACTTAATTTTGTATTTAGTAAAATGTCATTCTCCCATTCTTCGATCACCTTAGAATTTGAAGCAATCGCATAAAAAAATATGGTACACCCATTTTCTTGAAAATACCTTGCATAGAATTTCCCCTTCATTTCGACTAAAGGAAAGTCTTTGCCTTCAAATAAATTCTTTGGAGGCTTGCCATACTGAATATATGCTTCTAATCCATCCTTTTTCATATGCATTGGAGAATTGGTAAGTACGGTTCCTTCAATAACGTCCCAATCTTCATAGCCCAAAAGCTTATCCATTGAAAGCCCTTCTTCCAACTGCGAATCAAAAGTATAATGAGTACACCCAAGGCTATTTAAAACCAATTGGGTCATATCATATTTTGCAATCAAGGCCATTTCATCATAATCAGGCTTTCCATCTGCAAAATAACCATATGGAAAACCCTTTCCTTTCACAACATAAGCCCCATAAAATGCATTAAAATACGGCGAGAAGCGATCATAGAAGGTTGAAGCTCTATGATTAAAATCATAGGCACCGAAATTATATAAAATGCTTAACTTCACATCTTTACCAACATAATTCGAAAAACCTTCAGAACTATTAAAAGTCATAACAAAAGGATACCAGTCCTTCTTAATTGTCGATATTCCTCCAGGCATGCTTATTTTAATATTTTCTTCCTTTAATAAACTATAATTCCTTTGATAAGTGCTACTAATGGACATTATTGTAACACTTTTTAGAAACTGAAAATAGGGGCTAGAAATAATTAATACAATCAGAATAACCCCAAATACTATTTTGAATTTTTTACTCATATATACCATATATACCTCAAACTTCATGTATTGAATCTATACAGTATATTATAGTCTTAAACTCTCGGTTCAATTCACTTAGTAAGGTAATCTTATTGTCATTTTTGTACCTTCTCCAACTTTACTATCAACCTTTATTTTTCCATTATATAGTTCAACTATATGTTTTACAATTGATAATCCCAGTCCAGTACCACCTGTTGCCCTTGATCTACCTCTGTCAACGCGATAAAATCTTTCAAACAATCTAGGTATATGTTTTTTCTCAATGCCTATACCGGAATCTTCAATTTCTATAATTACAAATTTAAACTCTTCTCTAAGACGAATCTTGACAAACCCAACATCCGTATACTTTATAGCATTTCCAATCACATTAATCAAAAGTTGCTTTATTCTATTTTTATTACATTTATATGGAACCACTAAATCATCGGTAAATGTTTCTATTTGCAAATTCTTTTCCTTTGCCTCTGGCAACAAAAGTTCAACGACTTCATTTATGATTTCACCAATATTGTAAAGCCCAATATTTTTATCTCCAACCATCGCTTCAATTTCAGATAAAATTAATATATCATCAATTAACCCTTCTAATCTTTCAGCTTCAATATCAATAATGTCTAAAAATCTTGTAGCCACCTCTTCTTCATCAATCGCTCCATTTTTCAAGGTATCAACAAAGCCTCTGATTGAAGTAAGTGGTGTTTTTAATTCATGAGTAACATTTGATACAAAATCGCTTCGCATGTTTTCTAATTTTCTCATTTGCGTAACATCAGATACAACAAGTAGAACCCCTAAGCTTTTTTTAGTTTCAGATCTTGATCTTATTGGATTTGCATAAATCAAATAATTTCTTTCTCCTGATGAATCATATATTTTTGCTTCCTTTACAATCAATTCACTAAGCTCTAAGGATTTCTCTAGTAAATCAAAAATAACAAGATTTCTTGTGACTTCATAAAACAGTTTGCCCTTTATGTCTTGATCTTCAATATGAAACAACTTTAAAAAATTATCATTATAAATTCCAATCTTCATTTCATGGTTAACAGCAATTATCCCACTACTCATGCTACTTAAAATCGATTCTAATTCTGCATTTTTATTTTCTAATTTCCACAAGTTCATTCTTAGCTTAAAAGTCATATTATTAAAAGCATCTGCTAGCTGCCCAATCTCGTCGTGCTGTTGAATATAGATTTTATCTTCATAATCTCCTTCAGATATTTTAATTGCTGCCTCCGTTAATTCATTAATTGGTAACATAATTTTTCTAGTGAGAAAATAAGCGATAGCAATCGCTAATAATGCACCTATAAAAATACCAATTACCACCATCATTAACATGTCTGATATGATCTCTTCAATTTCTGTTAGAGGTGTAGCCGTTCTTAAAACGCCCTGAAAATCTTGAACATTTAAAGGAATTGCTACGTATTGAAAATAAACTTTCATTGTATTGCTGTATCTTAAACTTGAATAAAGCTCTCCTTTTTCAAGAGCCTTGGCAATTTCTTCTCTATTTTTATGGTTGTCCATTTCATCGACTTTATTATCTGACTCCGCTATTACTTGACCCTCTGAATCCACTATCGTAATTCTAGATCCTGTTTTTTCGGAGTATATATTCACAAAATCCTGATATCTAGATGGATCATAGCTCTGATCCGATGTAACAATATCTAACAACAAATTAATTCTTGTTTCTGATTCTTTCTGTACCCTTTCAAAAAAATAGTCTTTTGTTTTATTCCATGAAAAAATTACTGTAACAAGCATAGTAACAGTAATGATTAGTAAATAGGTTCCTAATAATTTCTTTTGCACGATACCACTCCTCTACTTAAGAAAACTTATATCCAATGCCACGAACAGTTTTAATGTAAATAGGATTACTATCATCAACTTCAATTTTCTTTCTTATGTTTCTTATATGTACATCAACCGTTCTGGTTTCTCCAAAATAATCATAGCCCCAAATTTTTTCAAGAAGATATTCCCGATCAAAAACTCTTCCTTTGTTTTTCGCAAGTAAATAGAGCAGTTCGAATTCCTTTAAAGGCAATTCAACCACTTTATCTCCAATTACAACCTCATGTGTTGACTTGTTAATCATGATATCACCAATTTTTATGCGATCTTCCAAGAAATCTTCTTTAACCGCTTGTCTTTTAGATAATTCTTCTGTTCTTCTAGCCACAGCTTTGATTCTAGCCATCAATTCATGTATACCAAAAGGCTTACTGAGATAATCATCTGCCCCCATTTCCAGTCCGAGTACCTTATCAATTTCTTCACTTTTTGCAGTAAGCATGATGACTGGAATGCTCATCCATTTTTCTGTTGATCTAATCGTTTTGAGCACCTCTAAACCATCTATACCTGGTAGCATAAGATCTAGTAATATCATATCCACATCTTTTTCATTTAAGATACGAAGTCCACCTTCACCGGTATCTGCTTGAAGTACTTCATAACCGTTTTTTTCTAAATTGTATTTGAGTAATTCTAATATATTTTGTTCATCATCGACAGTAAGTATAACCTTTTTCATGACACAAGCCTCCTTTATAGCAGTAAATCTTATAAAACTCCGCATTCCATTCGGTTAAATTTTAGTGGCTGCCTGTCACTGTATATATAATCCATTCAGCAATATTTGTAGCATGGTCTCCCATTCTTTCCAAATACTTGACTATAAACATAAAGTCCTTACACTGTCTAATATTATCACTATTCTCTTTCATAAGCTCTATTAATTCTTCAATTATAGTATCAAAATAGTTGTCAATCTCATCGTCTCTAGCACAAATAGATCTTGCCAGTTCCAAGTCTTTTTTTACCGAGCAATCAATCGCATCCTTTACCATTTGCTTCACTTTTTCAACCATTTCAGGAATATGAACCACTGGTTTAATATAATTCTCTTTAGACAAACTAACTGTATATTCAGAAATATCTGCACAATGATCCGCAATTCGCTCTAAATCAGTAATGATTTTAAGAACAGCAGCTATATCTCTAAGGTCTGAAGCAATCGGTTGCTGTCTAGCAATTAATAAGATGCATTCTCTTTCAACCTTAAGTTCCATTTCATCAATTTCTTCATCTCTATCAATAACCTGTTGAGCCAATTCAATATTTTGAGTAATCAATGCCTCAATCATGTCATCCATTGTTTTTTCGATGACTGCACCCATTTTTGTTAAGTCTTTATGTAGTACATCTAGCTCTCTTTGAAATTCATATCTTTCTGGCATAAATAATTCCTCCAATTATGATAGTTTGCGCTTGTATAAATTCTTATCACCCAAAGCGTCCTGTGATATAATCCTCTGTCTTTTGTTTTGTTGGATTGCTAAATATCTTTTCTGTACTATCAAATTCAAGCAGTTCTCCAAGAAGGAAAAATGCAGTTTTATCAGATATTCTTGCAGCTTGCTGCATATTATGCGTTACCATAACAATAGTATAATCCTTTTTTAACTCAGTTGCCAAGTCCTCAATTTTTAATGTAGAAATTGGATCAAGTGCAGATGTTGGTTCATCCATTAACAATACTTCTGGTTCAACTGCCAATGCTCTTGCTATACATATCCTTTGTTGTTGTCCTCCAGAAAATCCAATTGCATTTCTTTTAAGTCTATCACTTACTTCATCCCAGATAGCAGCTTTTCTAAGACTACTTTCTACAATCTCATCTAGAATTGCTTTTTTCTTAATGCCATGTGATCTTGGACCATAAGCAATATTATCATATACACTCATTGGAAAAGGATTCGGCTTTTGAAAAACCATGCCAACTCTTGATCTTAGCTTAATAACATCAATATCACCATAGATATCTTCACTGTCTAACTCAATTTTTCCTTCTACTCTTACACCTTCTATTAAATCGTTCATCCTATTTAATGTTCTTAAGAAGGTTGACTTACCACATCCAGACGGACCGATAAATGCTGTGATTTCATTTTTTAGTATATCCATATTAATATTTTTTAAGGCTTGAAGGTCACCGTAAAAAAAATCCAAATCCTTGATCATAAATTTTATACTTTTATCCATCATTTCACCCACCTTAATTTATTTTAGAGTATTTTCTTGTTATGAATTTTGATAAAACATTAAGAACTAGAATAATGGCAATAACAACTGTTCCTATAGCACATGCCATTTCAATATTACCTTCTTCTTTTGCTACGTTATAAGCTTTTACAGTTAGCGTAGCTCCGTTTGAAAAAATACTATTTGGAATAGTTGCTACTGTGCCTGCTGTAAGTAATAATGCAGCTGATTCCCCAACAATTCTTCCAATACTTAAAATAATAGCAACTACAATACCTGGAATCGCACTTGGCAAAACTGCATTTTTTATTGTATGAAGCTTCGTCGCTCCCAATCCCAAAGAACCTTCTCTATAGGACAAAGGTACCGCTTTTAAGGATTCTTCTGTTTGTCTTATGATCACTGGTAACAATATAATACTTAAGGTTAGTGCACCTGCTAAAATTGAAAAACCAAGTTTAAGAAATGCTACAAAGAACAGCATTCCAAATAATCCATATATAATAGATGGTATACCTGATAAGCTTTCTGTCGCAAAACGAATCAGTGTTACCATGCGTCCTGCTTTTGCGTATTCAGTCAAATAAATCGCTGCAAAAATACCAATTGGGCAAGCAATTATGAGGCATAAGCCAATCATCATTAAGGTTGTTACAAGCATTGGAAAAACACCTTCACCTGCTCTCGTAACCTTTAATGTAAGCGTTTCACCTTCTTTGTTAATCATATCATTTATTTCAGCTAATGATACACCCTTTACATTTGTTTTTCCTATTTTTTTTACAATATCTCCTTTTTTCATCTTGAATACTTCACCAGTAGTCAATTTCCCCTTACTTACTAGAGAGGCTGATTCAACATTTGTTATAATCGCTACCTCTTCACCTTCTATTTGCTTTAGTTCAAAACTCACACCAAGTTTATTTTCTTTACCATTTTCTATAGCTTCTACCTTAACATAACTCGTTTTGGAGTCGTAATCTGATGTTAAAAAGTCGATCCTTAATTTATCCATACCATTCATAAAAACAAATCCAATAATATACAATAGAACACCAATCGTAAAAGCTGTAGAAAGACCAATAAGAAAATATGCAAGTATATTCGTTGTCTTACCCTTGGAAGTTTTTTCTTTTAGAGATATGTTTCCCTTATTGATATAAGATCGTTTCATAATATCTTGTTCCATTTTATCACTCCTATTTCACATTAATACGTGATACCATTCTACTAAGTAGGATGTTAATGACAATAATAAAAATAAATAAAACTGCGCCTGTAGCAAATAGCATTTCTTGGTGTAATCCAAAGGAATATCCCATTTCCATAGCAATATTTGTTGTTAACGGCCTTACCTTATCCCATATGCTAAAGGGCATTCCTGCAATTGGATTACCTGCAACTAGCATTACTGCCATCGTTTCTCCAATAGCTCGACCAATTCCAAGTACAACAGCTGCTAATATTCCAGACCTCGCTGCTGGTAGAATTACTTTAAAAATAGTTTGTACTTTAGATGCTCCTAGTCCATAAGAGCCTTCTCTATATGAATTTGGCACTGTGCGGATTGCATTTTCAGAAATCGTAATCACTGTTGGCAATATCATAATTGTTAATACAATAATGACTGCAAGTAGCGATTGTCCTTGTGATTGTGGTGATATCTTCATAACATGAGGCACGATAATTCCCAATCCAAATACCCCATAAATAACAGATGGTATTCCTGCTAATAATTCAACTGCTGGCTTCACGATTTTTTTAATAGGCCTTGGTGCGATTTCCGAAATAAAAACCGCTGTTAGTATACCAATAGGAACCCCTATCAAAATTGCTCCTGAAGTAGCAAATACTGATCCAACTATCATAAATAAAATACCATATTTTGCATCAGCTGGATTATCACTTGGTCGCCACTCAGTCCCCGTTAAGAACTGTATTAATGAATATGTACCTTCCTTATTACTTGGAACAAATGGTTGTAATCCTTTATAAAAAACAAAAAAAGTTATCGCAATAACACTAATAATCGCTATACAAGCATTTATAAAAAACCATTTTTCAAAAATGAATTCTAAGAAATCTCTTTTTTTGTTTGCCTTCATTGTAGTTTTATCTTGAACCATTATTTCACTCCTTACACTTGATGATAGCCAAACAATTTAGTCAATTGTTTGGCTTCTCAAAGTATGATGTATTCGTTATTTTACTGGAATGCCACCACTTTCAGTTACAATTACTTGACCTTCTTCTGATAAGATGAAATCCATGTATGCTTGTGTTGCTGTGGTCATGTTTTCTTCATGATAAATCATTAAGAAAGGTCTTGATATTTTGTAGGTTTCTGCTAATACATTTTCAACTGTTGCTTCTACGTCATTCACTGAAACTGCTTTTACTGTCTCATCAATGGATGTAAGTGAAACATAACCAATCGCTTGTGGATTACCTGCTACTGAAGTTTGAACATTCCCATTTCCTTCAGCGATCATTGCATTTGCTGTTAACTCTTTTTCAAACTCTAAAAGCTCTTCAAATGCGCCTCTTGTACCTGAACCATCTTCTCTAGATACAACTACGATTACTTGATCTGCTCCACCAACTTCTGACCAGTTTGTTATTTCACCTTTGTAAATTGCTGTAATTTGTTCCATTGTTAGAGCCTTTACCGCATTATCTGGATGCGTAACAACTGCAATGCCATCATATGCTACAACAACTTCTGTTAAGCCCCATGTTTTTTCTTCTTCTTTTAAATTTCTTGATGATGCACCAATAGGTGTAACTCCTTCATGTGCGTTCTTAACACCTGCTGATGATCCAATTGCTTCATATGAAAAACCTGCTTCTGGGTTAATTGCGATAAATTCTTCTCCCGTAGCATTTCCAATTTTTTCTACTGATGTTGATCCTGATATTGCTACTTCACCACTAATAGTTGTTTCGCTTGGTGTTTCTGTAATAGCTTCTGGTGTTTCTTCTGGTGTTTTTGTTTCTACATCTTTCCCACATCCAACAAATGTCAATACCATAGTAGCTGCTAATAATAATCCTAATAATGATTTCATTTTCTTCATAATATCCTCCAATGTTTTACAGGTTCTTTTTTTATTTAATTCATGTCATTAATATATCATTCTCTAGTTAACACCATATAATGCAAATGTTAAGTTCATGTAAAGTCGAAAATTGCAATTTTAATAAATAAAACACCCAAAGTTATATACCATGAGTGTTTTTATACTTATTATTATTTTTTTAAACCAATCAATTTATTCATATCGCAGTAAATTTATTGAATTTTAGCTCCGAAAGGTAAAAGGGCTAATTTTGCTAGCTTTAGATGTTGTAACCCAAAAGGTATTCCAACTATGGTTATACATAAGATTCCTGCAAAGATCAAATGACTTAACGCCAATTCCCATCCTAAAAAAATCAACCAAATAATGTTTCCAATGAGACCTCCTGCACCAAACTCTCCGATTTGAACATCTCTCCCAAATGGAGCTAGAACCAAACCCGAAATTTTAAAGCATTGTAAACCAAAGGGTATTCCAATTACTGTTACGCAACATAATAACCCACATATGAGCCATTCAATAGCAGAAATAAACCCACCAAAAATAATCCATAAAACATTTCCTAAGCAACCCATGTTAGCATCTCCAATCAAGTTATATATCTACTATTCTTAATATGCTGTACTTCTCAAGAAAATCGGCTGCGCCGAGTTAAAACTCTCGTTACGCATCTGCCGCTTTTCCAATTGCATATGCAGAACTTTCCTTGTCAATAAAAAAGCACCTTTAATGTCCAGCTAATTACAAGTAAAATGCAAACTAAAAATCCATATCCAGCAAGAAACTTTCCGAATTTTAAAGTGACTTTTGCTTTTAATAATCCCATTATATTAAAAATAGCTGTAAACACCATAAGTAAGTAAACCAAAAAACCAACTCTATTATATCTTAATGCATCCGTAAAATTAAAATTCTCTAGGGAAATAAAGCTTCTTGTTAGGCCACAAGAGGGACATTGAAATCCAAAATTAGTTCTATAAAAACATTTTCCAATCTCATATTTTTCCCAATTAAATACACTGATATAAGCAACGTCTCTTTCAACAAAAGCGATTGCAGCAATAAACAGAACTCCTAATATAGCCAATAATGAAAGCATATGTAATGTTCTAATGTTAATCCATCTTTTCAAAGTATTGATTCCTTTTTCTTTTATTTCATTCTCACTCCTAGAAAATCGACTGCGCAGCGTTAAATATCTATTTATACGCAGCGTTAAATATCTTTGTTATTTATACACCGAGTTAAAACTCTCGTTACCTATCTGCCGCTTTTCCAATTGCTTATGCAGAACTTCCTTATCTAATAAAAAAATAACCGCATCCATTTTTATGATACGGTTGATTTTTCAATTGTCAATTTACTCGTACTAATCTTCTAAAAAGTCTTCAAAATAGTTTTCATAATCATACTTGTAGTCAAATGATGGTAATGCTATGCTTATAATGGTAAGTATGATAGCTAAAACTATCGCAATGATTCCAAGTATGAATCCTGCTTTTGCCATACCTTTTCCAACTGTTAGATCTTTGTTGGCATTTAAAAATAGTATTGCAAAAACAATTGCTAATGCACCTAATATAATCATACCAACTACTGTACAGCAGCATCCTGGGAAGAATGCAGTAATCCCTAGTACTAGAGATGCAATACCAAACCCCTTTTTATTAATAACTGGTGTGTCAGGTGTAACATCAACATACGTTTCAACAACTTGTTCATTTTCTTGATCATTAAATTCGCTCATAAGTCGCCCTCACTTTTTTATTATTCGTTGACATTATACCAAATTTTTACCTTTTAATCAACATAAGGGTCTGTTTTATTTTAATATATAATTATACTATTTCCATTGATCTCAACAATTTTAGCATCAATGCTATAAACTCTACGTATATTTTCTTCCGTCAATACCTCGTTTGCTTCACCAGATGCATAAATTTCACCCTCACATAGAAGTATTACATGATCACAATATTTCATCGTTAAATTAAGATCATGCATCACACATAAAATGGTTTTATCCTCTTCAGTACTTAATCTTTTGGTCAAATTAAGTATATCAAGTTGATGATGTATGTCTAAATGAGACAAAGGTTCGTCTAATAATAAAATATCAGTTTGTTGAGCAATTGCTCTAGCCAATATTACTCTTTGGAGTTCTCCACCACTTAAGGTATTCACATCTCTTGTTCTATGCTGAAGAAGATTCGTTTTTTCCAGGGCATGTTGAACAAACTCTTTATCCTGTTGTGTAAAATTTCCAAGTCCTTTTATATATGGATACCTTCCCATAGCAACAATCTCTTCAACAGAAAATGAAAGTTCTATATTGAAGGTTTGAGGAACCATTGCCATTTCTCTAGCTCTCGTTTTTTCTTTTAAAGATGTAACATCTTGTCCTGAAATCCATATTGTTTTTTCAGGAGTTTTTAATAAACTGGCAATGTGCTTTAACAAGGTTGTCTTTCCTGAGCCATTCGGCCCAATAATTCCATAGAACCTACCTTTTTCGAATTCATGTGTAATGTCTTTCAGTATTTTTCTATGATCATAAAAATGCTCTAATTGCTCTATTGAAATGGACATATCATCACCTACTGTACGATCAATTTTTTATTTTTATATAACAATGCCAAGAAAAAAGGAACACCAAAAAGTGCAGTTATAATACCAACTGATATTTCGGCATTTGGCAATATACTTCTTGCTATGGTATCCGCTACAACCATGAAAATTCCACCTAAAATCGTAGAAATAGGAATAAGCACTTTATGATTAGCACCCACAACAAGTCTTGTTGCATGTGGAGTGATTAGCCCCACAAATCCAATAATACCACAGGTGGAAACAATAACAGCAACCATCAATGATGCTACCACTAACAATATCCTTTTAACCTTTTCAGTTGATACTCCCAAAGTCAATGCTTGCTCTTCATTCACCATGATCATATTTAATTCTACATAATACTTATAGATCACTATGAATGCAATTATAACGATTGCTCCTAAAAATCCAAGCTTAAGCCAACTAGCATCTCGAAAACTACCCAGCGTCCAAAAATATACACTCTCTATCTTTTCCTTATTAAACATCATTAATAACGCTATAAGAGAAGCTATAAAATAATTAATTGCAATGCCTGCAAGAATCAAAGCAATTTTAGGCAAAGAATTTTTATTCTTTGCAATAAAGAACACAAAAACCATCGTTGTAATAGCACCTAAAAATGCAAACGTACTCACAGATCCAAATGCTAAAAATCGATTGGAAATTGGAAAAAGCATCGCTATAGTAGCTCCCAATGCAGCCCCAGACGATATACCAATCAAATATGGGTCCGCCATGGGATTAGAAAAAACCCCCTGATAAACACAGCCTGCAGCAGAAAGCCCCATTCCAACAAATAGAGCTAGGATAATTCTAGGAAGTCTCAAATTCATAACTATGATAATATGTGATTCCTTAATTCCATCAGCATGAATAAGCTGATTTAACCCTGGAATATGGCTCCCAATTATTTTTATGCAATCATCAATTGAGATAGAAACCGTTCCAAACATAATGGAACCCACAGTAACAACAATTAATATAAATAGCATGATTGATATTTTGTATGCTAATTTTATGTCACGCCTTATTTTCATTTTTATCACTCTTTTTCTAATTATTTAAAGGCCTCTGGATGAAAGATTTGAGCCAATACCTTTATTGCTTCAACTGTTCTAGGTCCTTGTCTAAAGAAAATATTTTCATCGACTTCATATAGCTTGCCCTCTTTTACAGCAGTAAGTTCTTTATATCCTTCTAATTCAGAGATTTGAGCCTTCGTACCAAAGTATTTTGAGCAGATTAAAATATCTGGGTCTTTGTCAAGCAACTGTTCAATACTATACATCCAGTTACTACCATCTGCTGCAGCATTTGTTGCTCCCGTTTGTTCCATGAGCTGCCCAATAAAAGTATCTCCTGTCGCTGCAGAGTCAAACTCACCAAAACCAATAACAAAATATGCAGTTGGCTGATCAAGCCCCTGTACCTTCGATATGATTTGCTTAATATCAGTTTTCATGTTGTTCGTCAATTCCATAGCCTGATCTTGTACATTGAAAACAATTCCAAGCTTATCAATATATTCATAGACTCCATCAACATTTGTATCTGCATCTAATACCAAAACCTTTAATCCTTGTTCTGTTAGAGTTCTTACTATCTCTTCACTTGCCATAGAAGATAGCAGAATCAGGTCTGGATTACTTTCTACAATGCTTTCAATATTTAAATTAAACAAATCCCCCATATCTGGAATTTCTTTGGTATCATCAGGATAATCGCAATAAATAGACCTACCAATAAGCGTATCCTCCACTCCTAAGGCATACATGATCTCTACCAACTCTGGTGAATAAGAAATAACCCTTTCAGGCTCATTTTCCAATATGATTTCATTACCAAACTTGTCCATCACTTTTAATGGGTAGGTGTTATCCACTTCCTGTGGTTTCTTATCCTCTATAGTTTTCTTGTTATTACAAGCTGAAAATAATAATGATAAAGTCAAAATGCTTAATAAAATGATTAATAATTTCTTCATGTTTTTTCCTCACTTCTTTGTTTGTATATTATTTAAAGCCATCCCACATAAGTGGTATGGCTTTGAACGCTTAATAGTAATAGCCTAAATAAAGGCTTTCAATATACGCTTTCCCTCCGAAAGTATGTGATGTTATACATGGCAGGTTTCCTGACTTATGGCTCATAACCAAGCTCTAACCTTCTCAGTCTCCCAATGGTATTTTTAGATCTTGTGGCCATATACAGTAGCGGGGGCTGTAACGAATTTACATCGTTTTCCCTTTTAACTTCAATAATGATAATGAAGCACCAATGTATGCTCATATTAAATTTTGTTTCTAATTCTCTCACCTTTTATTATGCTTGTCAAGTTACTATTTATAAAAGACTACCACTACTGACGTTTGATTCGCATGTCTTATATATTGTTCACCAAAGCTAATAAATCCGAATCTATTGACATCTTCACCAAAAGCGTCTTGAAATATTGTTTCGTATTGCTTCTCTTTATTCCCGCTATGAATGCCATCTCCTAATAGTTCAACATATCTATGCGCACACATAATTTCAAAGCATCCTAATACATTATGTGCATGAATTGTTTTCTCTAGCTTACTTATAACATCCTCAGTCGAATCTATGATTGAAGTAGTTCTTAATATATGTATATTTTCATTTGCCTCAACAGTACATGAATTTCTTATATAACCCTCTTCAGTAATCTTTTGAGGTGTTCTAATGAAAATTTGGTTGTCGTGTCCTTCATAACCAAAGGGATATTTTGAAAACATTTGATCCATTTCAATATTTCCATCATCCATTAGGGTGCTCACTCTTTCCTTGTAAACCTTACCTGCCAATTCACCTTCAAGCTTTTGAAGTGTTCTTCCCACTACTCTTGTAGTTTTTACTGTGATGCCGGTTTTTTCAACGCTTTGAATTTTTGCAATTGCATGCTTTATTTTCATTTTAGCAATCAGTAGAATTGCCTCATGAGAATACACCTTACCATTATAAAAAATATCTGATTTTTCAAACTGCAAATTATCACTTGCCGAACCACCAATGATATCAATATGGGTCTTAACTTCTAAAGTTTTCATAAGATGCTCTTCCTTCTCTAGAAGTGAGCATATATGAATAAATCCTACGTAGTCTTCTTGATTTAAATATCTTAGGGGTTTCCCAAAAACTGAATTTGATTTTTTAAATAAATCAAATACACCTTTTGCAATATCATCAAGATGAATTAATACTGAAATAGTTTTCTCAACCTCATCTTCATCATAAATAACGAGTAAATTTTCATTCTTCCTCGTTGCCCCACAAATGATTGTACCAGTAAGACCACCAATTACTTCCACACCTTGAAAAAAATCATAAACCTTTTCATTCACATATGCTGCATCAATATTTGGACAACAATACAACATAATTAATTTAGGTTTTTTAATAATATCAAGTGCTTCCAAAAAATATTCTATTGTATTTGCTTGCTCAATAGAAAAAGTATAGCTCCTCATATTTTATTCCCCTTTTTTTATCCTATTAAATCTCTTATAAGTCAAAATTAACAGTCTACTTATGCACATCATCATTTATGTCAGATGAAAGTGGTAGCATAATCGCAAATGTTGTCCCCTCTCCAAGGATACTATGAACCGATATTGAACCATTGTGAGATACAATAGTACCATAGATCGCCGCTAAACCTAAGCCTGTTCCTTTTCCAACTTCTTTCGTCGTAAAAAAGGGCTCAAATATATTTTTAATAATGGATTTATTTATTCCAAAGCCATTGTCTGATACCTCAATTTTAATATAATTACCTGTCTCCAATATGAATTCCTCTATCTGACAGTTTTCTTTTATTATAGTCGCATTGCTAGTTGATATACAAATATTCCCTCCATTAGGCATTGCATCTCTAGAATTTAGGCACAAATTAATAAACACATTTTGAAGTTCCGTAGCATCTGCTAAAACAATATCTTTTTCTGCAATAAAGTCAAGTTCAAAAGATATTTTTTTGTCTATCGTCATTGATAGAATTTCAAAAGCATTACAGATACACTCATGTACATTAATATGATTTTTAAATAAACTGTCTTTTCTAGAAAAAGCCAAAAGCTTTTTCGTTAGATCAGCAGAACTTCTAACCGAGTACAGAATTTTATTACAATACTCATTGATCGTAGCATCTTGAGATTTAAGCTTAATCAATTCCGCATATCCGCTTGCTGCCATTAAGATATTGTTAAAGTCGTGGGCAATACCTCCTGCAAGTTGTCCAACTGCTGTCATTTTTTCAGCTTGTCTTAATCTTTCCTCTAAAAGGTTTCTTTCAGTAATATCTTGTAGTGTACCTATAATACTGATTATTTTTCCGTTATCATCATAATTCTTTGTTGCAATAACATGAATCTTTTTTACACCTTGACTAAAGTGCATAAAAAACTCTTCCTCATATTGATCATTTAATAAAAGGCCATCACTAAAGCCTCTGAACCTGTTCATTTGTTCTTCACCGATTATTTCTTCTAACCTCATAAGTGTATATTCGTTCTCAACATAACTAAATCCTAGTATTTGTAGCGCTTCATCAGATAAAAATATTGTTTCTTGTTCAAAATCATAATCCCATCCTCCAAGATGAGCAATTTTTTGAGCTTGCTGTAATCGTTTTTGATTTTTTATTATGTTTTGCTCATTTTCTACACTTGATGAAATATCTTGACTAATTCCTACTGCTCTGAGTACATTTCCCTCATCATCATATTCGATAACCTTACCTGTACTTTTCATCCAAATAGTTTTGTTTCTTCTTGCACTATAAACCCTATATTTAACCAAAAAAGAATTTTTACCCAAAAATCTAATTCTATTAATTTCCTGTAAAAACAATGCAACATCTTCTCTATGAATATTTGTTATATGTTCAGCTAACGTAAATTGTTCATTGGACTCCCTACTCAAATTGTACTCGTCTATATAACTTCTAAACGTTATTCTATCAGTTTTAACATCATAGTCCCAGACATCTATGCCGCCATTTTTTATACCTATTTCTAGCATTTGAGCTAGCTTCTTAATCTCATCTTGGGCTAGCTTTTGTTGATTAATGTCTTGATAAATACCTAATAACATAGTTGGTTTTAAGTCTTGATTATTAATCAAGATCGCTGTCTTTCTCACCCAAATATATTTTTTACTAATACCATGATAAAACCTAAATTCACATTGACATTCTTCATGTTCCACTATTTTTTCAAATAGCTCCTCAACGCTTTTTTTATCTTCCGGATGAATATTATTCCAAAAATAAGTTAGGATATTCTTGTTTTTTTCTGTCGCACCAAATAATTCATACCAAAAGTCGCTTACAACTTGAGTGTTCGTATCATAATCATATTTAAAAAAAGCTATTTTTGCAGATCGTGCTGCCATATTATTACGAAGGACTTCTTCATTCAAATGCTTTTTATTCATGTATTCTTCTGTTGCATCTATTATTAATGTCACAAATCTTCCTATTTCATAAGAATAGGCATGAACTTTAAAGCATTTATCAATAGGTTTTATATACATTTCAAAATACTTTTCAACACCCTTTTGCGTTATCTCTCCAAATAGTTCAATCCATTTGTCTTCTATATCAGGAATGATTTCCTTGATTGTTTTACCTACCATTTTACTTTTTTCTATCCCTACTAGTCTTTCAAAAGCAGTATTAAGATCAGTAAATCTATAATTAATTGGTAATCCTTCTTCATTTAAAATTATCTCATGATCAGCTACTCCAATAAACTCATTGCTAACTAGCCTTTCATATATCTCCAAATGCTTTAGTGACATCCTATTACCTCACTTAATTAAAAAAGTTTATTTAGCCCAATGCAACATCCAATATCATCATTATCGTAAATCCTAGCATTGCTCCCATTGTTGCGATGTGCGTATTATGATTTGCTTGAGATTCTGGAATAAGCTCTTCAACAACTACAAATATCATTGCACCTGCAGCAAACGCAAGTGCATAAGGTAAAATCGCCCTCATTGAAATAACCGCAATAGCACCAATCACCCCTGCAATTGGCTCAACTATACCTGATGCTTGACCATACATAAAACTTTTTCTTCTTGAAAAACCCTCTCTACGTAGTGGCATAGATACTGCTGCACCTTCTGGGAAATTCTGTATACCGATACCAATTGCTAATGCAATTGCTCCTGCTAGTGTAGCTCCTTCAATATTACCCGTAACAGCTCCAAAGGCTACTCCTACAGCTAGGCCCTCAGGAATATTGTGCAAAGTAATTGCAAGCACAAGTAAAACACTTTTTTGTAAATGGCTCTTAACACCCTCTGCATTCTCTATTGGTTCACCAATATGAAGATGAGGTAAATACCTGTCAACAACCCTTAAAAAAACTCCACCTAATAAAAATCCAATTGCAACGACAAGCCAAGGTGGCAATGGACCTCCCTCTGCCATATCAATCGCCGGTGCCAGCAAAGACCAAAAACTTGCAGCAACCATTACCCCTGCTGCAAAGCCTAACATCCCATCTAAAACCTTTTGATTCATTTCTTTCATAAAAAAAACCAAAGAAGCTCCAAGTGCAGTTAAACCCCATGTAAAAAGCGTTGCAAAAAGAGCTTGTAATACTATATCAAGGCCTCTAAACCATTCATACATAATGTATTCCTCCTATAGTGATAATCTCTATTATTATATCAGGAAAATTAAATAATTATCAAATATTATTTTCCCGACTAAATCATATTTTGTAGTATTAACATACCATAAATATCCAATTTTATAAAGATTTATTTTCTGTTTATAGCATAAAAATACGCATTAATTGTAATAAAAAAAGCACCTTATAGGTGCTTTTTAGTAGTTGTTTTATTCTGCTAATTCTAATGCAATTGTCATCATCTTTGTAAATGCATTTTGACGTTCGTCACTCGTTGTTAATTCCCCACTTACCAATGAATCTGATACAGTTAATAGACATGTTGCTTCTTTATTTAAAATCTTAGCATTCGCAAAGAGTGCAAATGATTCCATTTCAACTGCTATACATCCATGTTCATCTCGTATGTTTTTAAAGGAATCAAAATCTTGGCGATAAAAAACATCAGAGGAATGTATACGTCCTCTATGAATTGGTATATTTAAACCACTAGCAACTTGAACTACTTGATCATTTAATGACTTTGTAGCTTCCACAACGTCCTTCTCATATCCACTTTGAACTTTAGCATATGTAGATTCAGACCAGCAGTCATCTACGAGTAGAACATCATATAAGTTTAAATCCTTTGAGTATGCTCCGCATGAACCAATTCTAATAATCTTCTTAACATCATAAAAAGCAAATAATTCATAAGAATATATGCCAATACTTGCCATTCCCATGCCAGACCCCATTACAGAAATTCGTCTACCTTTATACGTTCCAGTATATCCAAGCATATTACGCACTTCATTAATTTGTGTAACATTTTCCAAAAAATTTTCAGCAATAAATTTCGCTCTTAAAGGATCACCTGGCATTAAAACCGTTTCAGCAATCATACTTTTATCTTTAAGCTCAATATGTGGTGTAGGAATTCCCATTATAATACCTCCAAAGTCTTATTGTTTATTAATATCATTATCTTAATTTAAAGATTCTTAGTATATGGTTTTTCTAAAAGCACCCCACCCTCTTTAAAAATAAGAAGCTTAGGATTGAAAGGCTTATTCTCATAATTCTCCATAACAATAGCCTCAGTATCATTTTCTAATTCAAGTGAAAATCCAATTGGATATGGAGATACCTTAGAAATAAATAATTTAACAATTTTAGGATCAAAAGCCTTTCCACTATTATTGATTAGATATTTAAATGCATTAACTGGAGTCATTGCTTCTCTATACTTTTTAGGCGCAGTTAAAGCATCAAACACGTCAGCTACCGCAACGATACGACCATAAAGGCTAATCTCCTCATTCGCCTTACCTTGAGGATATCCTGTTCCATCAAATCTTTCATGATGCTGTAAAATAGCAAGATAGCTTGTAGTTGGTAAGTTAAAAGTATCCTTTGCGTATCTATAGCCTAATTCAGTATGTTGATTCATGATTTTATAATCTGCTGCTGTATATACGTCTTCTTTATTCAATACTTCTAAAGGGATAAACATTTGACCCATATCATGAAAAAATGCCCCAACCCCTAGCTTGTATAAATCATAGGTATTTAATCCAAGTGCTTTTCCTAATACCAATGATATGATACATACATTAACACTATGGGCGTATTTATAATTCTCTAATAGTTTAACATCAAAAACGTCTACTAAAGAAATATTTTCTGTAATGATATCATCTAGAATCATATCTATACTTCCCAAACAACTTTGCATCTGATTATGTAGTACTTTAGAATATTTCTCCATTACATGTTCATCTTTATTTGCAGTCTGAATGGTTAAATATAATGCCTTAATAAATTGAATGGCTTTGTTTCTAACCTCAGTTGTGATTGTACATTTTATTTCCACGTTCTTAGAATATTCATCATCAATATAAATATATTTCCAATAAAAGCTTTTTAGTTTTTCAATGTATTTATTTGTAATAACAGTTCCTACTTTAACTAATATATCTCCATTTACTCCATAAATGGTTTGTCCAACAATCATCCCTTCTTTGGCTTCAGAAATTGGAATCAGTCTCAAATAATTCACCTACCTATTTATGTTTAATATATGATACCACCAAGCTGTGGCCTTTATATGACGAATGAATTATTAACAATTTAAATCTTCTAATGATAGGCATTATAACATTATTTTTTATTTATGTCTAGGCAATAATAGCCATTCTTTAGATAGCAAAGCTTTACATTTTTTGGTAAATCTTATATAATATTCTACAAGAAGTGCGTTGATTACACTGAAAATAACGGGGAAAACTGCAATGGTAAAATTCTTAAGAAAAAGATTTATACTTTACATCGCTTCCATATTTCTAATATTACTCATGCTAGTAATGTTTATATTATATGCAGCAATAGAAGATACCCTATATGATAACGCTAAGGAATCAGCATTTTCGGTTGCCAATTCGATTTATATTGCCCTTGATGATAATATCTTTAACTCCGCACAACTAGTTACCTTTATCGGTAACGACCCCTATATATGTAATGACTTATTCCATAATGAACTTGATGATACGAATGAAATTCAAGCTTATTTAAAAAACATTAAAAGCATCTATTCCTTTGATATCGTACATATGGCATCCTTTGATACCAATCATTATTATTCACAAGATGGTTTAGTCAATACCTTTGACAAAGCAAACCCGAAAGATAAATGGTTTTTTGAACTATTAGATTCCACTCAAATAAATACTGGTTATCAACCAATTGTAGTGAATGATGGTGAAAAAATAATTTTCAATAATATTCACATGCTCAAAGATTCATCAGGAATCGTAAAGGGATTTATTCTTATTGGACTTGATTATTCGAAATCACTTGAAAAAATAAAAAAATCAATTAACGCATTAAATGCATCTGTATATATTGTCAATGCAAATGGTGAAATACAAAGCTCCATGTTTGAGGCTCTTAACGATTTGAAAGGCAATGAATCCTTAATTGAAGACTTCGATATGTCCCTCATCACCTCCAATTCAACCAATCATTTTGTTCAAATAGTGCAAGATAATACATCTATTTCTTTCAAATACATCAAAGAAGTAAATAGCTATTTGGTTATTACTCAAGATCTTTCTTCTACAATTTTCTATACCTTTATCATTACTTTACTTATAATAACCTTTTTGCTTGCATGTATTTTGCTGATCACTCTTAAAATAGTTGATTATTCAAACAGAAAAATTCTTGACAAAGCAGCACTTGATCCTTTAACTAATATATATAACCGTTCCGTGTTTAATATTAAGCTGAGTGAAGCCATAGAATTATGCTTCCATTATAATATTGTTTCCTCTTTCATCTTTATTGATATTGATAATTTTAAAATGATTAATGATGAAATGGGCCATGCCATAGGTGATGAAATCATCGTTAAAGTTGCACGTCTCCTAGAAGATAGCAAACGCAAAAATGATATTTTATTCCGTTGGGGCGGAGATGAATTCGGCTTAATTGTAAGATCAAATCTTGAAAACACACTTCAACTTGCACAGAGAATTTTAAATAATTCACATGAAATTTTTTGGAAGGAAGGAACTGCCGTTTCCTTAAGTATTGGTGTTACAGAAATACTAAGCAATGATAGTAAAAAGCTTGTCTTTAATAGAGTTGATGACGCACTCTATCATGCAAAGGCAAACGGTAAAAATCAAATATATTCTCAATAACATTTATAAACAAACTAAAAGACCAGAAAATCTGGTCTTTTGGTTTGTAATTCTATCTATAAATAAATCTTAAATGATTGTATTAAATATTTTAAGCAAGTACTTCGCAAAAATCATCTTCATCCTCATCCTCATCGAGTTCGAAATTCTGTTGATCATCATTGCGTCCATCATCATTATGCTTATAAACAAACTTCAGTAATATTGGTGTCATTAATGTTGTAACGATCACCACAATAACCAATGGTCCGAATAGTACAGCATTCATAATCCCTATAGCAGCACCTTTATCTGCAACAATCAGAGCTACCTCACCTCTTGAAATCATCCCAATTCCAATTCTCAAAGATTCTTTCTTAGAATAGCCACAAGCTCTTGCACCCAATCCACATCCAACTACTTTTGTTAATATGGCTACTACCAATAAGACAAGTGTAAACAATATGATAGGACCAGTTAAACCTGTAAAGTGCGTTTTAATTCCAATGCTTGCAAAAAAGATTGGAGAAAGTAGCATGAAGGAAAGCACTTCAAACTTTTCTGAAATATAGTGAGATTGTGTTACACTCGATATAATAATTCCTGCTAAATAAGCTCCTGTAATGTCTGCAATTCCAAAATATTTTTCGGCAATATATGATAAAATTAAACAGAATGCTAATCCATACACTGGTATTCTTCTTTTCTTTCCATGTCTTTTGCTAAGATGGGCAAATACGTAGTAGAATATCAACCCGCAAATACCAGCAAATACGAAGAATAAAAGAATTCTTATCATGATACTAGTAATACTTACAGAAGAGTCAGCAAAACTTGAAATAATCGTTAATATAATGATTCCTAAAATATCATCGATAACAGCTGCTCCCAAAATGGCAGTGCCTGAAGGAGATTTTAGCTTCCCCATTTCACGAAGTGTCTCAACAGTGATACTAACGGATGTTGCTGTTAAAACAACACCAATAAAAATATTTTGAAGTATTTGTTGTTGTGTCATTTCTGCAAAAGCTGTTCCTGAATAAATAGAAGTTACTAAAAATCCACCCGCTAATGGAAGAGCAACTCCAATAATTGCGATGACAAGTGAAGCCTTTCCACATTTCTTCATTTCCTTAATGTCAGTTTCTAGCCCTGCCGTAAACATCAAAGCAATTACACCAAGCTCTGCCATTTTATCTATAAAGTCAGTTTCATGTACAATGTTTAATACTCCAGGTCCTAAAATCAATCCTGCTATTAATGCCCCCACAACTTGTGGTATCTTTATTTGTTTTGTAAGTAAGCCCAAAATCTTGGTGCTTAATAATATAATTGCTAAGTCAAGAAAAAAATCAACTTCTAACATTATTTTTCCTCCTAAAGTTTAGTCTGATCTATTGGAAGTCTCTAGTCACAAGAAACTAATTTTCACTGCTTTTTCACACAAAAAAAGACCAAAAACCTTTTTCTAAGAATACCTTACAGAAATAAATTGTCATACAATTGATTTACTACAAATATATCCCCGCATTCTTAGATACCAAGTCAACTTTGTCTTTTCGCATTTAACTATCTATTTGATGTTAGAAATTAACTATAAAATGCTCTTAAAGGGCATATTTACAAAATAGATTTCTAACTATATTTTAAATTTTTTTGCAACTTGTCTTACTGATTCCGTCATTTATGTTAATAGATTTTAATCTTTTATTTACTTTCATTATTATATTCCTGTATTTTTTTTTTGTCAATAAGATAACAATCTAATGTTGTATACAAGTATACATTATGTTTGTGCAGTTTTTACATTGATATCTTGCAAATAATTCATTTATAGTGCATTTTGCAGAATTACATGAAAATAAAAAAAGTTGCATAAAAAAATATATATGCAACCTGTTAATATTTATGATAAATCAACATGTAAGTTTGTGATAAATGTTAGACATTAAAAAAGCTTATTTATTCTATCTCTTTATAAGTATAGCCCGAGCTGGCGCTGCTTCAGTAGACATTAACTTTAATGGCAATACAATTAATTCATATTCACCTTCATCAACTTGATGAAGCTGCAATCCTTCCAGAATCATGATGCCTTTGTTTAATAGAATTTTATGGGTTTCATGATCCGGTTGATTACGTTCAATACCAAGTGCATCTATTCCAATTCCTTTGATTTTTTGATTTTTCAAGTATTTTGCTCCTGATTTTTCCAAATATACAAAGCTATGATTAAATGTCACATCTGATGAGTTCCTAGTCTTTAGCAGTATAAAGTCGCCTTCATTTATATTTTTTCCCCTTAAATCTTCTTCCGTAATATTATCTTTAAGATGCGTTAAATCCAGCACTTTAGCTTGACTTACAAAGTCCTCAATTAAATATGCTGCCATTGTACTCCCCCCATCGATAATATGTAAAGGTGCATCAATATGAGTTCCTGTATGCAGGTTTAAAGTCAATTCACTTTCGTAATGATTGTTTTCTTCAAAATTAGCACTCTGAAATATCTTAGGTTTTTTTCCCTCTTTGTTTTTATATACCATCATATCCTCTGAGATTGTCATAGAAATATCAAATATTTTCATCAGCTTACCCTCCAATCATGAAAAGAAAATCGGCTGAACATCGATCCTGGTTGCCGATTTTCGAATTTATATGCAAAACTGTTAAAAATCAAATTTCGAATTGTTTAAATCTTCAATATTCCACCATTTTCTATTTGCTGATTTTATCATAAACTCTGCCTCTATTGGTCCCTCTGAATTTTTTTCATAGGAGACTAAATAGTCATCTTTGGTACAACTACTAATCAAATGTTTAATAAGCATCCATGCCGCTTCCACTTCATCCCATCTTGTAAATAGCGTTGAATCTCCTGCAATGATATCATTCAATAGTCTTTCATATGCTTCCGGAGATCGATAAATGAAATTACATGATTGACAATAGTCCATACTAACAGGCATTACCTCTTTTTCACTTCTTGGTTTTTTCGTATTGATTCTAAAATATATACCTTCTTCTGGTTGAATTTTAATGATCAACAAATTAGGTTGAGCTAATAATCCAAAGGGTTCACATTGGGTCTTGTTTTTAAATTCTATAATAATTTCCGCTTCCCTGCCATTTAAATATTTTCCTGTTCTTAAGAAAAACGGAACCCCTTCCCATCTAGGATGATCTATTTCACATTTAATAGCAACATAAGTTTCAGTCTTAGAATGAGGCTTTACTTTTTCTTCCTCTAAATAACCTTTGTATTGACCAAAAACTATGTTTTCATGGCTCTTCAATTCAGGTGTTATTTTAATATTCTTTAGTACCTTCACCTTTTCATTACGTATGCTATCTGTATCAAATTTGCTAGGTTCCTCCATTGCAACAAATGCAAGTATTTGTAATAGATGATTTTGAACCATATCTCTTAACGCACCTGCTTGATCGTAGTAGCCTCCGCGCTCCTCAACTCCATTGCTTTCTTTCACTGTAATTTGTACATTATCAATAGCATCCTTGTTCCATACAGCATTGAAAATTTGGTTAGTAAACCGTATTGTTAAAATATTTTGTATCATTTCCTTTCCTAGGTAATGATCAATTCTATAAATATTGTCTTCTCCAAATACGGCAGATATACTATTATTTATTTCTGTAGCCGATTTCAAATCATAACCAAAAGGCTTCTCAAATACTGCACGATTGAAGCCATTCGTATCTAATAGTCCATACTTCTTTAAATATTCCGATATCGAAGGAAAATCTGTTGGCGCAGTGGCTAAATAATAAATTCTATTGCCATTGGTTTGATGCGCCTGGTCTAAGTTTATCATAAAATTATTAAAATCCCCATAATGGAGCTCATTTGTAAAATCTAAATTATAATAGTATATTCTATCTTTAAAAGCGTCAAAGCCCTTCTTAGAATAATCCGGATACTTCTGTTTAATTTTCGTTTCTATTTCCTTTCTATACTGTTCATTGGTTTTAGCTCTTCTACCTATTGCAACAAAAAATATATTAGAATCAAATTTTTCTTCTTGAAAAAGTTGATAAAAAGCAGGAAATAATTTATTATATGCCAAGTTACCGGTCCCACCAAAGATAGTAAATATTAACCGTTGTTTGTGCATAGATTGGCCTCCTATTTTTTATGCAGAGTATGACCACCAAATTCATTTCTGAGTGCTGCAACAACCTTATCAGAAAAAGCCTCACTGTCTTTTGATGCATATCTAACGAACAATGAACTTGTAATAACTGGCGCAGGAACCCCTAAACGAACAGCTTCTTCAACCGTCCATTGTCCCTCACCTAGAGCGTCAATAATTGGTACAATTTCTTCAAGATTGCCATGATGTTCAAATGCCTTTTTGGTCATATCAATTAAATAGCCCTCTATGATTGAACCATGGTTCCATACATTTGCGACCTTTTCAAAATCCATCTCAAAGCCAGATTTTTGAAGTATGTCAAATCCTTCTCCAATGGCCTGCATCATACCATATTCAATACCATTATGCACCATTTTCACATAGTGACCTGAACCTCTCTTACCAACGTGAAGATACCCACCTTCTACATTAAGCGATTTTAACATTGGTTCTAATCTCTTTACTGGTTCCTCGTCTCCTCCAACCATCATACATGCACCATTTCTAGCACCACTTGTTCCACCACTCGTTCCAGCATCTACAAAAAAGATTCCTCTTTCTTGAAGATAGTCTCCTCGTCTTAAGGTATCAGTAAATCTAGAATTACCACCATCAATAATTGTATCCCCTGGTGATAAATATTCAAGTAAATGATCAATTACTCCATCAACTGCAGTACCAGCAGTAATCATTAACCATATTGCTCTTGGTTTTGCTAAAGATTCAACCAAACCCTGTATTGTTTCGTACGTTTTAACGCCTTCATTCCCTATTTTTTTTAATGTCTCTAAATTGCGAGTAAAGACCCTAACGTCCACCTCATGATCTTTCATATTTAACGCCAAATTATATCCCATCTTACCTAATCCAATTAATCCAATTTCCATAAAAAAACCTCCTTACTGTATATTCTAATATTCAAATATATTATGTTCTATTATAAACAATCGTGCTCAATTTGTAAATGAAAGTTTTATTTTTCGAATTATAAAACAAAGCCGTTTGCCATATCATCTAATATATGGGCATTTTGTTTGAAAATTTCTACTTCATCAGAAATTCTGTGAGAAAGATAATCAATAAATTCAATGGACTCAACAGCACTCCTAGTTTTATTGGCATTCACAGCCATTAGTTGCAGTAGTTTTTCTGACATCTGATCAATGTCTTCAGTGTGCTTTGATACTACAATCATTTTCTTATTGTAATCAGAAAACATTTCTTTAAAATTATTCGTTTCATTCGTAAACTTATCGCCAATAACTCGGAACATATCATAACTTTTTTCTATATCTTTATCCATAAAAAAGATTAACTCATTAGAATGTTTCGTAAGGCTTTCTACAGAATCTACAACTTGAGTTGTCAAACCTTGAATTTTAACGATGCTTTCTTCAGTATTGTGTGATAGATTTCTGATAGCTTCAGCTACTACACCAAAACCAAGACCTTTTTCACCAGCTCTTGCTGCTTCTATTGAAGCATTTAAAGAAAGAAGCTTCGTTTGTTTTGAAATTGCAATGATGCTTTCTGAAAGCAAATAAATGTCATTAACAACTGCAACTTCTTGGATCGCTTTTTGAATATTGTCTTTTGTTAGTCTATAAGAAGCTTCCGTCTCAATTCGCACTTTATTGGCACTTTCCTGTAGGTTAGTTGCCTCAATATGGGTTTGATCAACATTATTCATCATTGATTGAGATGATTCTTTAACGCTAGTGACTATAGAATGAATCATACAAGCATTTTCGTCTATTTCTTTAGATGCATTTTTTGCTTTATGAATGTCATCAGATAAGTCATCTATTGTAATTTTTATTTTATTAATATTGTTGCCCATGTTGGTTACCTTTTCATTAACACCATTGGAAGCTGACTTTATGATTTGAGAACTCGAACATATTCCCAACATCATTCCATGAAGCTTTTTAAAGAATGTGTTAATGCAATGCGAAAGTATATGAAATTCATCGGTACTATTTACAATAATTTCTTTTGTTAAGTCTTGATGCTCCGTCGCATAGACTAATTCTGTTTTCAAAATATCAAGGGGTTTCCTAATTGCTTTGGTAATAATCATCGAGGCAAAGATAGTTACTACAATAGAAAAAAAGAAAAGAAAAATAATCGTTATAAGAAAAGTAAAATTTAAGGTTTTAAACTTTTTCTGTTGCTCTGAGAGGGTTAAATCTGATGCCCTAACGATACTTTCTGATAATTGATTCATTGTTAATTCATTTGCTGCTAATTCTTTCTCAACTCCCATAAGTTCATTAATGCTTGTCTCATATTCTTTTAAAAAATAAATAATAGATTCCGCTTGCCCTTTATTAATGGATGTATCGCATAAGTTTTTTAATTCTACTGCCATATCATTCGTACTTGTTATATTCTCCATAATGAATTGAATGGATTCAGAACTTTGCGTTCTTATAAATTCTTTCTCATTCAATCTCATATATAAAAATTTATTGAGTATACTATTTGCGTACTTCATCTGGATAATTTTCTTTAATACATCTTCGCTTTTATTATTCTCAAGTAAAGCCTTATATTGTAACTCTAATTGATCGTTCATCCTTGTAATAACACTATCTGCATCAGCACCACTAGAATCCAAACTCTCCATAACCTTCATTTCTTCATTTATTTTTTGCTTGACATCTAAGCTAAGTACATCATAACCTTCGATAAGCTGTAACATTTCCTTCGAATTCTTCTTATCAAAATCTGCCATAGCTATAGCATTTTCTTTGGCTTGTTTTAATAAATGACTTGCTTTTTCGCTATATTTAATATCCTTCCATTTCAGAAAGCTTCTTTCATTTAAATCAGCATTTAATATGTATTTCATTGTTTGAATAGCATTCTTGTTGTTTCTTTCAAAAGTGTTATATTTTTGCAAATTGTAAATACCACCTAGAACCAATATAGCTATAACAATAATAAATAATGAGTAACTAATCATAATTTTTTTAACAAGCTTTGCATTGTTGAATTTTCTAATCAAGGATCTCACCATTTCCCTTCTGAATTTTCCTTTTGATGTATGTATCACATATTATCACAGAAAAATGCCTCCTACAATGCATCTAGACTAAGCATAACCTACTGTTAACTTCAATTTTACATAACTATAAGGTTCGTATTTTAGTCTCTAAAATTACCAATAATTATAACAAAAAAACCATATCATTTTGTTAGATATGGCTCAAATTGTTTTGTTTTTCATTGATAATAAAATCTTGATGATGTTGATTTAGCGTTGATTAGAATGAGTACCTGTATCTTCACTTTGTTGTGATTTTACTTCTGTATTAATTACTTTGTCTTTATTTGCACTTTTTACTTTCCTTTTTTTGCTCATCTTTTTAAAAAATATAATCATTGCAATAGTAATCACTGCAAATATTACAAGATAAGGAATTGCTACGACGATGAAAATAAATAGATTAACAAAAAAATCTTTGATGTCATTTATTGAATCAAGAAAGCCTTTTGATATTTTCTGTCCTACAGTTACCGCTGGTTCTTCATAAGTACTAACCTCGATAACTTCTTTTAATTCAAGTTGAACGGTGCTATAGTTCACTTGATTATCAATGTTAACGATTGTAGCAGTATAAGTCTCGATTTGGTAACGTACATCTGATAATTGAGTTTCAATTTCCAGAATATCTTTTAATTCAGTGCCTTTTTTAACCAGTTCAAGTAAGCGTTCTTCTTGAATCTTTAAAGATTTAATTCTTGCTGTTACATCAGTATATTGTGCAGTTACATCTTCTTTATTCACACGTTCTTGAACTACATTACCTAACCCTTTTAGCTCTTCTGAAAAGTTATTCAATTTTTCTGACGGTATTCTAAGCGAATAATAGGCATGTCTTGTATTGTATGAGTACGTGTTGTAGATTTCTTTTCCGGTTATTTCAGCACCTTCTACATATCCTAAATATTTACTAACCAAACTTTCAACACTTTTTGTAGTCTTATCGAATTCTAAGGTTTCCATTACAAAAAATTTATTCTGAATTTCTTTTCTCACAGATTGACTATTTTCCAAATCTGAAGTTTTTTTATCCTCATCATAATAGATCTCTTCTTCTACTGCTTCTTTTGGTTTTGAAAAACTCACCTCAGGGGCTGCTTCCCCTGTAGAAACATTGTCATAAGCTTTTTCATTTTTCCCACAACCAGAAGTACTTAATAATATTAAAATTACGAATCCAAAAATAAAAATTGTTCTAATTTGTAGCCTCTTTTTCATAATACCATCCTCCTCAGTTAATTATATGTAATTTGACGATTAAAAAGCAAATTTTGTTCCCTATTAAATTATACTTCTTAAATAAATCTAATACAATCATAACTTAATCAATAAAAAAACACCTCTTGAGAAAAAATCTTAAAATAGGTGTTATACTGTTATTGTATCGTTTAAGCCAAAATAAAAAACACCAGCTAAAAAGCCAGTGTTTTGCATGGTTGCAATGAGCAAGCCGATAAGCCGAGTTCTGTCGTGGACGATCATCTCTCTTCGCTTACTGTCGCCAGCAAGCTCTAGCAACCTACCCAGAAGCACGGCGGGCAGCCGTATAGCTTCTTGTACGGTCTTGCTCCGGATGGGGTTTACATATGCCCTCTTTGTTACCAAAGAGGCGGTGAGCTCTTACCTCGCCTTTCCACCCTTACCAAATCAATAGATTTGGCGGTTTATCTCTGTTGCACTGTCCTTGAAGTTGCCTCCACCAGACGTTATCTGGCATCCTGCCCTATGGAGCTCGGACTTTCCTCACCTAGGACCTTTAGGCATTCTAGGTGCGATCGTCTAGCTTACTCACTGCTTGAACTACTATATCATAGACCATCTTTTTTGTCTACTTGTAATCACCTTAAAGCACAATAGATTATTGGAAAAACTGGTCACTCTAAAAACAACTTCCTCCAATAAATTCTCTAAGCAAAGAATTGTATGGAATTTTATCACTTGTTACCCCTAAGAAATAGTCCAATAGCTTAATCAATCTTCTGGCTTCTGTATATTCAGGACAATCTCTAGGAACATTAAATAAGAGTGGCTCCGCAAATTGTTTTAATACCGTTAATTCATAAATCAAAACAGAATTGAACATTACATCCGCCTCTTCTTGAAATGGAAATATGTAGTTTTCCTCTCCTCGTCGAACAGATTCCCACATACCAATCGTTTTAATTGCTGAAGCACCTCTGTAATAATTATCTCTTACCATACGTCTGATAAGTCTTGCATCTGTTGTTGGTATTCTATTATGATTGTCAATATTAAGTTGAGTAAGCGCACTAATATAAATTTTAAACTTACTTTGATCAGGAATTGCACGAGATAATTCATTATTTAAGCCATGAATACCCTCAATTACCAATACATCATTTACATCTAAGGTTAGAAATTTCCCCTTGTATTCACGTTCACCTGCTATAAAATTAAATACAGGCATATCTACTGTCTTACCAGCTAATAAGTCTATCATATCTTCATTAAACTTAACAAGATCAAGTGCTTCTAAACATTCGAAATTAAACTTACCTTCACTATCCCTAGGTGTTTCCTCTCTTGAAACAAAGTAATTGTCTAAGGAAATGGTATGGGGTTTTACACCATGTGCACGTAGTTGAATGGCTAATCTATTTGCAAAAGTCGTTTTCCCAGAGGAAGAGGGACCTGCAATAAACACAAATTTCTTTTTATCCGTATTATCAATGATCTGATCAGCAATATTTGCAATACGTTTCTCCATTAGTGCTTCTGAAACAAGAATCAGATCGTTGATATGACCTACTGAAATCATCTTGTTCAAATCACCAACGTTTTCAACTTCCATGATTTCCCCCCATTTAGAAGCACCCTTTAAGGTCTTGAACAGCTTTTTATCTGGGTTGAATTCATCTACAGTGTTAGGTGCATGTCTAGTTGAAAATTGCAGTACAATTCCTTCATCATATAAGAATAAATCAAAGGTTTTTAAGCAGCTTGTATTCGGAGTAATTTGTCCATAATAGTAATCGTAATAATCTTCTAGTTTACATAAATTAACCATAGAAGACCTTCTATATTTAAATAACTCAATTTTATCAAGCATATTTTGCTTCTCAAATATTTCTCTAGCATAATCTACCTTTACTGGACGTCTCTCAAATAAAATATTAGAAGAAATCATTTCATTCATTCTTGTTTTAATTTTCTGAACAAGTTCCTCATTAAGTACTAAATTTGATTTGATTTCACAGTAAATACCACTGTTTATAGCATAATGAATAATTGTTTCAACATATTCATTAATACCAACAATATCTCTTATAGCTTTTACCATTAAAAATTGTAGACTTCTTTGATATGTTTTATATCCATCTTTATCTGTAATGTCTAAAAATTTAACACTACAGGATTCTTCTAATTTATAACTCAATTCCTTGAGCTTATAATCTACAAGCGCAATAACGATTGGTGATACAAAGGACTCTTGATACACTTTAGATAACTCAAATAAGGTAGTCCCTTTTATTAATTGTACTTCTTTTCCCATTGCTGTAACTGTTATTTGCTTACTCATATTTTCCACCTCTTTTATAAGATTTGAATTGGATTTTTTGCGGTATAGTCTAGAAGTATTTCTACATCTGAAAGCTTATTATTGAAGATATTTCCTAATAGTTCTACAACAATATTTTCACTTCCAAAGTGAGTTGCATCAATTAACGCAATTCCGGCTTCCTTCGCATATTGGGCATTATGATATTTTATATCACCTGTTATGAATACATCAGCGCCTTTTATAATAGCCTTATCTAGCTCTGAGAATCCACTTCCTGTAACGATTGCAACTTTTTTGATCATACGGCCTTTATCACCAACATAATGAATATAATCAAGCTTTAATAGCTTTTGAATGTCTTTAGAAAATTGGGCTAGGGTCAATTTTTCTTTCAACGAACCGATCACTCCAAGACCCATTGTATTATAATCTATGCTGAATTCTTGGTCGTTGTTTACATTTAACTGTTCATAGCTCTTTTCTATACTAAGCACTTGTATATCTGCTAATTTTAATTGCTTTCCTAAATAAAAGTTTAAACCCTCTTGTGCCTTATCTAGATTTGTATGTGCGCAATATAGTCCAATCTCATTTTTTATTAGTTTCATAAGTTTTTCTCCTTCAACCGTAGTTGAAGTTATCTTGTTAATCTTATTCATCATTAAGGGATGATGTGTAACAATAAGATCAACATCATTTTTTACAGCGTTATCTATATTTTCCATACTTGGTTCAAGTGCTACAAGAAGTTTCTTTACTTCTTTTCTTTCATCTCCAACCAAAAGCCCACAGTTATCCCAAGCTTCTGCCAAATAAATAGGGGCTAGTTCTTCAACAATATTCATAATATCTTTTATTATTTTAGCCATTTGCCCACCTCACATATAGCCTCCGAATCTTTTTCAATCTCATCTATTCTTTTTATACTAGCCGGTGTATTCTTTTTAAGTAATTCCTTTTTAAGCTCAATGTTTTTCATGATTAATACCTGAAGGTATTCTCTATACTCCATATGGCAACTTTCAATTAACTTTTTGCCATATTTATACTCAACTTCATTTTCATATTTTTCTTTTCCATGATTGCATAGGATGATTGGATAAAACTGTTGTCCTTCTCTAATGAAGTCCTCTAACGTAATTTCATATCCTAGCTTATGAACTACTTTTCTAACAACAGCAATATCTAAGTGTGGAGAAAGTATTAGAGTTGGAATTTTTTTCAACTGATGCTTTGCCTCAACCAAAATCCTTTTGATTAACATTCCACCCATACCTGCTATAATTAAAGTATCTACCTTTCGATCCCCAAGTTGATGTAATCCATCTGATAAAATTGGCACAACCAGTTCCTTCACACCATTCGCTTCAATATTCATTTCTGCTTTTTTAAGAGGTCCTTTTGCAACATCTATTGCATATGCCTTTGGAGAAACGCCTTCCTTAACTAAATAAATTGGTATGTATCCATGATCTGTACCCACATCAGCAACAATAGTGCCTAATGGTACATGACTTGCAATTCGTTCAAGTCGTCTTGTAAGCTCCATCTTCCTAAATCCCTCCCAAATTAATATTACAGGAAAATCGGCTGTGCATATTATAATCCTCGATACACTTCTGCCGCTTTTCCAATTGCTTATGCAGAACGTTCTTAGTAAACAGGAAAATCGGCTGTGCGTATTAAAATCCTAGATACACTTCTACCGCTTTTCCAATTACTCATACATTATAAATAAAAACGGATAATAAGTATATCACTTTATTATCCGCAGTATGTTTATTCTAAATAATCTTTTAATTTTCTACTACGACTTGGGTGTCTCAACTTTCTAAGCGCTTTCGCCTCTATTTGTCTAATACGTTCACGTGTTACATTAAACTCTCTACCAACTTCTTCAAGAGTTCTTGCTCTTCCATCATCTAGTCCAAATCGGAGCCTTAAAACCTTTTGCTCTCTATCTGTTAATGTATCCAAAACATCCACTAATTGTTCCTTAAGCAACGTAAATGCTGCTGCTTCTGCAGGAACAGGTACATTTTCATCTTGGATAAAGTCACCTAAATGACTGTCCTCTTCCTCTCCAATAGGTGTTTCTAAAGAAACAGGCTCTTGAGAGATTTTCAAAATTTCTCTTACTTTATCAACAGACATTTCAAGCTCTTCTGCGATTTCTTCTGGAGATGGATCTCTACCAAGTTCTTGTAGAAGTTGTCTTGATACTCGAATAAGTTTGTTTATAGTCTCCACCATATGAACTGGGATTCTGATGGTTCTTGCTTGATCTGCAATTGCTCTTGTAATGGCTTGTCTAATCCACCAAGTAGCATAGGTACTAAATTTATACCCTTTTCTGTAATCAAACTTTTCTACTGCCTTTATAAGTCCTAAGTTTCCTTCTTGAATTAAATCTAAAAACAGCATTCCTCTGCCTACATATCTTTTAGCAATACTTACAACGAGACGTAAATTAGCTTCTGCCAAACGCTTCTTAGCTTCTTGATCGCCATTTTCCATTCTTACAGCTAGTTCAATTTCTTCATCAGCATTCAGAAGTGGAACCTTACCAATTTCCTTTAGGTACATTCTAACTGGATCGTCAATATTGACACCCTCTGGTAGGGTTAAGTCCAATTCAATCTCTACTTCTTCATCGGCTTCAAAGTCTTCATCAGGTGTCTCTAAAAGCTTTCCGATGACATCAACACCTCTTTTTTCTAAAAACTCATAGATGTTATCAATACTTTCTGGTTCAAGAACCACTTCCTTAAAATGTGATTCAATCTCCGAGTAATCAATAACATTCTTTTTTTCCTTTGCCAATATTAAGAGTTCATCTAATTTCTTATCAAATTTAGCGGTTTCTTCATCTTCCTGGGAAATTTTGTCGATATTTTCTTCCGTTGTCATTTATTCTCAATCCTTTCTTGTGTTTACTAGTCTATCCATGATTCAAAGAAATATACAAATCCTGCAACTGTCTCTTGACTTTGATCAAATCTTGTAGATCCTTAATGTCAGTAATCTGCCCAGACATTTTATCAATATATGCATTTTTTAATATTTGTACACTTTCATTAACCATTTTTTCAAATTGCATTCCATTTTCAACCTTTACATCATTGTTAAAAATTTGAGCAACCTTGTTTTGTTGTTCGAGTTCAATAAACTTATTAATGATCATTGCAGGATTAAGCTCTAAATTTTCTTCATAAAGCTCAAAAATAATGCCTGCGACTTGACTATATAATCCATCTACAAATTCCAATGGTTTGATATATGGCCTAACAGCTTCAAAAATATCCTTGTGACTCACTATAAAGGTTAATATATTTTTTTGTGCGACTTCGATGGAATCCTTTGAGAGTCTATTTTTGATTTTTCCTTCTGAATAAGCGTCTTCTCTTTTATGAGTTACAATTCCAACGTCTTTTCCAATTTTCTCCATTTCAGATTGGAGTGCTTTTGGGTTCATACTATATCTATTAATCATTGCTTCAAAATAGCTATCTCTTTTTATTTCATTTTCTAGCTCAACTAATTTTTTGGCAATGCTTTGATAGAACTTAGTCTTATGATCTGGATCTGATAAATTATATTTTGCCTCTAATTGCTCAACTTCAAACATAAAGCTTGGAATTGATGAAGAAATAATTTCTTCAAAACGTTCCGCTCCTTCTGCTTTTATAAAATCATCAGGGTCCTTATAAGGCAACATCTTTAATACTCTTACAGTAATATCTGAGGCTTCCATGATTGGAATTGCCTTTAGAATAGCATTGATGCCTGCTTTATCACTATCATAAGCAATGATCACTTCGTTCGTATACCTCTTTAGCAAATTACTTTGCCCTTGGGTAAACGCTGTTCCTAAAGAAGCAACTGTATTATCAAAGCCAGCTTGATGTAATGAAATTACATCCATATATCCTTCAACTAAAATAATATTGTTTCTTCTAGAGGTTCTTGCTATATTGAGTCCATATAGATTTTTGCTTTTATCAAAAAGCTTGGTTTCAGGAGAATTCAAGTACTTAGGCATTCCATCACCCAAAACCCTTCCTCCAAACCCAATCACTCGATTATGTATATCAAATATTGGGAACATGACTCTATTAAAAAAACGGTCATATACTTCTCCAGGTTTGCTTTTATCTTCTAAAACAAGGCCACTATCTGTCAAAACAGCGTCAGCATATCCCTTGCCTTTCAAATATTGATATAAATCATCTCTAAAAAAATGAGAGAAACCAAGGCCAAACTTTTTCCTTGTTTCACTTTCGATGCCTCTATCATTTAAATAATCAGAAGCTTTCTTTCCAAGCGGTACATTTGTCTGATGATAAAAATACTTCGCTGCTTCTTTGTTTGCATCATATAACTGCTGTTTATACTGCACCATTCTTCGCATTTCTTCTGAGATTTCCGGTTCTGGAAGACTAATATTTACCCTGTCTGCCAAAGCCTTAATCGCCTCAACGAAGGAATAATTCTCGTACTCCATCACAAATGTTATTACGTTACCGCCTGCACCACAGCCAAAGCAATGATAAATCTGCTTATCTTGGGCTACCGAAAAGGAAGGTGTCTTTTCGTTATGAAAGGGGCATAATCCAAAATGTGAAGTGCCTTTTTTATTCAGTCTTACATATTGAGAAATAACTTCTACAATATCATTTTGATACCTAATTTCCTCAACTAACTCATCTGGATAAAACATTTTCAACCAAAGCTCCTTCACTATTCCACTGTTATATTTTCGACAAAATATTTGTGAATCCTTTAATTATTTTTATTTCTATATTTCTTTCCATGATGAAGGAATAAATAAGTCATAAAATTTTCCAATTGCATACCGATCAGTCATTCCCGCAACATAGTCACAAACTACTCTTTCTAGAGGTTCACCCTCAATTTCAATCATATCTATATACTCCGGAGGTAAAATATGTGGTTTCTCTTTAAAATATAAGAAGAGCTGCATCAACATATTTTTAGCCTTATCTTCATGATCCTTGGCCTTTGATCCAATATAAACATTGTTGAACATAAAAACTCTAAGCTCTTTCATTGCATCATCCATATCTGGGCTCATTTTGATTTCTTCTTGATTCAGACTTTGATTCACAATATCGTGAATCAAATTACTAATTCTTTCCCTAGACGTCTTTCCAAGAACATCTGTATATATACTTGGTAAGTCCTTAACATCTAAAATCTTTCCTCTAATAGCGTCATCAATATCATGATTGATATAAGCAATTTTATCAGATAATCGAATAATCTGTCCTTCTAATGTGTTAGGTTTACCTTTCGTAGGATGATTCAGAATTCCATCTCTAACCTCCCATGTTAAGTTTAAACCTTGCCCTTTATTTTCAAGCTTCTCTACAACGCGAAGACTTTGTTCATAATGTCTAAAACCTTGACTGCAAATTTCATCTAATGCATACTCTCCCGCATGTCCAAAGGGTGTATGTCCTAAATCATGTCCCAACGCAATTGCTTCAGCTAAGTCCTCATTCACCCTCAGCGCTCTGGCAATCGTTCTACCAATCTGAGCAACCTCAAGTGTATGCGTTAATCTCGTCCTATAATGATCTCCTTCAGGTGCAATAAAAACTTGGGTTTTATGCTTTAATCGTCTAAAAGCCTTAGAATGAATAATCCTATCTCGATCCCTCTGATATGAGTTTCTAATATCACAAAAGTCTTCATCTACTTCTCTACCTTTACTATTTTTGCTTAGCGAAGCATATGGGCTAAGTATCTTTGCCTCTAACTCCTCTTGCTGTTCCCTCAAGTTCATATCACAAGCCCCCCTTTCAACCATCTTATAACTATTATATACTCCTTCTTTAATAATAATCCTCTATTTGTCCCAATATTGACATATTTAAAAATGAAATACTCATATTTTCCCTACCCTAAAAATACAGAAACCCAAGAACGATATCCTTGGGCCATACTATTCCTAATAAATACAAGCTTTTCAATCATACTTCTTCTCTTTCTCACAATCATCCTTATGGATACACCCACTACAGCTTCCACAGCCACCACTCTTTCTAACTTTTAACACCTTTCTTATCGCTAGTACCACCATTAGCAAAACAACCAATAAAACCAATGCTGTTTCCATATAATCGCTCCTTTTATAACCTACATCTAACTAAGAAAAATTCTACTTCCAATTTGATATATCAAAAAAGCTACAAACCAAGCTATTGTCAATTGATATGCAAAAGAGAAAAATGTCCACTTCCATGAATTCGTTTCTTTTTTTATAATACCAATTGTTGCAACACATGGTGTATACAATAAACAGAAAGCCATAAACGCATAAGCACTCACAGCATTGAAGCCCGCTGCAATAAATGCTGATGTAAATCCACTTTCTGTAACACCAAAAATAACAGCCATACTGCTAACAACTATTTCTTTTCCCATAATTCCTGCAATCAAAGACAATGCAGCTTCCCAGGTTCCAAAACCAAGTGGTGCAAATATGGGTGCAATCGCTTTGCCAATATAAGCCCCAAAGCTTTCCGTCATATCCACGTGTCCACTAGGATTAAACTCTAAAATGAACCAAAGTACTACCGATGCAAGGAAGATCACAGTCCCAGCTCGTATGATATAATGTTTCACTTTTTCCCAAACAAAAATAGCAATTGTTTTAAAAGAAGGTTTTTTGTATTGAGGTAGTTCCATTATTAGCGCAGTCTTTCCTTTCTTCAAGGTAGCTTTAAAAACCAATGCTACTAAAATAGCTATAAACACACCCATCAAATAAAGCGAAAATGAAACTATAATTTCATATCCCGGAAAGAAAATTCTCGAAAACAATACATAAATCGGCATTTTAGCACTACAAGACATAAATGGTGTAATCATGGTTGTAATTAGACGATCATGTTCATTTTCTAATGTTCTTGCTGTCATAATAGCAGGAACTGAACAGCCGAACCCTAAAATCATAGGAATAAACGCTTTTCCATTTAATCCAATCTTGCACATAAATTTGTCCATTAACAATGCAACTCTTGCCATATAACCACTATCCTCAAGAATTGAAATAGCAATAAAAAGACAAGCTATATTTGGCAAAAACACAAGAATGCCTCCTACCCCTCCAATAATACCATCTACGATAAGGGCTACAACCCATTCTGTAACATGAATTGCAATGAGAAAATCTTTAATGAACCATGATAAGCCAAAAAGAATTGATTCAAATAAACCAGCGAAATAATTTCCTACACTAAAGGTAAAAGCAAAAACCATAATCATCATCAGTAAAAAAATCGGAATGCCTAAAAAATTATTCGTTATTACCTTGTCCACTTTATCTGAAAATGTCTCCTCTTCGTGATCAAATTGAAGCACTTCTTTAATAAAGCAGGATATGTAGTCATACTTAATCTTACCAATTTCTTCACTATAATTTTCAGATTTCCAATTAGGAAGTTTTAGCCTCTTCATTACTTCCGAATCTTTTTCAAGCAATTTAATTGCTAACCATCTGATAGCATTTTCATCTAATTTATGTGTTTCAGATATTTTGTCGCTTAATGTGTCAATATGTTGTTCAATTTCGGTTCCATAGTTAATTCTAATGGGAATATATTCACTTTTCATTTTAGCAGTCTTAATTAACTGATGTAATAATTTTGTTAATCCGCTTTGTTTGGTAGCAGAAACCGGAATTACTGAAACTCCTAGCTCACTAGATAATCTTTCTATATTAACGTTATACCCTTTGTTGTCCATAATATCCATCATATTTAAGACTACAACAACTGGCTTCCCCAGCTCAATTAATTGTAACGTTAAAAATAAATTTCTTTCTAAATTCGAAGCATCCACAATGTTAACTACAACATCCGGATCATAATTCATGATATATTCTCTAGTTAAAATCTCCTCCATAGAATATGGAGACAAACTATATATTCCAGGTAAATCGACTAAAGTTATCGTATTGCCATCATGTTTAATAATGCCTTCTTTTTTTTCGACAGTTACCCCTGCCCAGTTTCCTACTTTGTGTTTTGCTCCTGTATAAGCATTAAATAAAGTTGTTTTTCCACAATTAGGGTTTCCAACAAAAGCAACCTTAATTTGCATGTGCATGTCAATTACTCCTCTCTTCATTTTATGTCATAACTGACTTTCTTAAGCACCATGTTGTGTCCTATGCTCTGATTGATGTGATATATGTCTTTCATTTCCTCGCGTTTTTTTAGAACAATTATTGCAATGACTTGGTTCAACATGAATTTTTTCAGCAATATCTTTTCCTATAACCACTCTAGATCCTCTCACATTTAGAATAAAAGCATTGTTTGAGTAATAGGACATAATTTTAATTTTAATTCCTTGCGTTAGCCCCATATCTTGAAGCCTTTTTTTTATCTTCAATTCAGTGTCAATATTTATAATAGTAAACTGTTCGCCTTTTTTACCGTTGCTCAAAATCATATATAAACACCACCTTACTAGTTGATTTATTGTTATGAGAATGGATGTCATTTTCCTTTTAATTATACTCCAAATAGTAATAAAAAAGCAATGGTTATCTCTTATTGTTAACCATTGCTTTTCCATTACTTAATAATTAACAATATCACAGACATAATAAAACCTAATAGCCCACCTAACCAAGTTATTGCTCTTAATTCTTTCTTAGCAATGGTAAGAATAACCTCTTCAAAAATCTCAATTTCAAATGAATTAATTTGTTTTTCTACGATTGATGAAATCTTCACTGAGCCGATTAGTTTAATAACATATTTCTTGATCACGAAATGATAAAGCTCCAATACTTTTTTAGAAAGATTGCTCTTACCTTCAGGTGTAATTTGGATTGGGGAATAGATCATTTGCTCAATCAACTTCATTGTCAATTCCTCAGCTGAAGGTTTAATTGAATTCACATTGTCTTTCAATTTACTGTAAATATATTTTGAAAATTCATCCACTACTTCTTCAAGGCTTCCACTTGATATAGCGTTGGCCAATGCAAGTGGTGTCTTGTCCATATTATAAATATATGCACTTACTTTATCTATTAATGTTTTATTTAATATACTCTGCGCTACATACCTTGCAATTTCTTTTCTTGATTGTTCAGGTGCGATTTCACCTAAGGGCTTTTGAATCACCATAGCAATATATTCATTGATCGTTTTTGATATTTCAGTGGTTTCAATATTTTCATTTACAGTAGCAACAATGCTTTCATAAATTGACCCCGCATTCACAAACATAGAACCTAATGCACCAAATTTGCTTGAAATTACCGCAGTAATCATATCTTTGGCTTTTTCAGCGAAGCTTTCACTTATCAATATGTGATTGATTGCATCTTTAATTTTAGGTTCATTAAATGATACCAGATTTTGAATTTGCTTCATTAATTGTTGACCAAGAAGTTCTTCAATAGACTTATCTTCATCCATTAACAATTCAATTTCATTTGCCAATAGATCTATACTGCCGTCTGAATTGATCAGTTGATCCAAGAACAGTTGAAGTATTTCTTTGTTTTGAGTGGCAATTTCTTTTATCGTTTTTTCACCTAAAATTTTAATGATTTGTTCCTTTAATAACTGAATCATTTTGTTTTGTAATTCAGTATCCTTCAAACCATAAACTATCTTTTCTACAGCTAATCTTGATATGGTTCTACTAAATTGCTCAATTTCTTCTCTATTTTTAAATAATAAGGATAAGTTTAATGCTCCCTCCTTAATATGACTCTCCGCTTCAAAAAAAGATACAATGGTTTCTCCAATTGTGTCTGATGTTAATTCCTTTAGTATAACCTCGTCCGTAAGCAAGTACTGTTCAACAACCTCACCCATAGCCATGGTAATTCTTTCACGCTCTTTTGCAATTAAGCCTGGCGTAAATGGAACCTTTATACCAAATATTCGCTTTTCCTTATACGGTTTAAATAGCATTTTTATGGCAATCCAATTGGTTGTATATCCAATGATTGCTCCAACTATTGGTGTTGCAATATCTGAATAATTCATTATTCCACCTCTTTCTCTTTATTATATTCCAATCATATATTAAAGAATATGTTGCTTAATTGCTTGTGCAAATCCATGATCATTATTACTACCAGTTATATATTTTGCATGCTTTATTAGCTCCTGTGTTGCATTCTCAACAGCAACTCCATAACCTGAAGCTTCAACCATTTCTATATCATTATTATTATCACCTACTGCCATTACTTGCTCCATATCAATTCCTTTATGTTCACAATACATTTTTAACATATTACCCTTAGAAACTTGATTTGAAACTACCTCTAAAAAAATTTCATAGGATTTGAAAAAATGAAAGTTTGGAGTTTCTATATTTGCCATTTGGACAGCTATTTCATTTAAAACAAGTGGATCTCCAACAATCATTAGACGAGGGAAATTTTTTGTTAAAGCTGTTTCAAAGTTAGGTACGATAACTTGTTTGTAATTATTCAAACCTCTTTCGATTTCAGTGTATTCATTTGACTTATTGCAGATTAAAGTGTTTTTATTGTGTAAAATAAATGCAACATCATAGCTATTAAATTTATCATATACATCAGCTATTACATCTTTTCTTAAATAATTCATTTCCAGATCTTCCAATATGCCTTCTTCTGAAAGTTCAACTCCGTTAGTTCCAATCATAATATCAACATACTCACTAAAATGATACTCAATCGCAATCTTTTCAATTACAGATAGCGCCCTGCCACTAGCAATTCCAAATAGAATATTTTTTTCCCTTAATTGTTTTATTGCCTCGATATTTTCTTCACTTACATGTCCATTATCATCTAATAATGTACCATCTAAGTCTGTAACAACAAGCTGTATCATCTTTATCAACCCTTTCTTTTATAACTATTTACAATTATTGTACCCACTACCTTATCTTAGTAATAAAGCCTCTCAAAAGTCTGAGAGGCTTTAAATAAAATCTAATTATTTACCAGATTTAATTGCAGCTTGAGCAGCAGCAAGTCTAGCGATTGGCACTCTAAATGGTGAACAGGAAACATAATCAAGTCCAATATTATGGCAGAATTCGATTGAAGATGGGTCTCCACCGTGCTCTCCACAAATACCTAACTTAATGTTTGGTCTAACTTTTCTTCCTTTATCACAAGCCATTTGAACCAATTGTCCAACACCTGATTGATCTAATCTTCCAAATGGGTCGGATTCAAAGATTGATTTTTTGTAGTAATCATCTAAGAAGCTACCAGCATCATCTCTAGAAAAGCCAAATGTCATTTGAGTTAAGTCATTTGTACCAAAGGAGAAGAATTCAGCTTCTTTTGCAATTTCATCTGCAAGTAATGCAGCTCTAGGAATTTCAATCATAGTACCAACCATGTATTTCATTTCAATTCCAGATGCAGCAATGGCTTTTTCAACTGCTTCAACAACAACTTTCTTTACATATACCAATTCTTTGATTTCACATACAAGTGGAATCATAATCTCAGGAACGATATCAAAGCCTTTTTCTTTCTTAACTTCAAGTGCAGCTTCAATGATTGCTCTAGCTTGCATTTCAGCAATTTCTGGATAAGTTACTGCTAAACGGCAACCTCTATGACCTAACATTGGGTTAAATTCATGTAAACTATCTACTGTTTCTTTCAATTCTTCAAAAGTTAAGCCCATATCTTTTGCTAAGTTTCTAATATCGTCCTCTGCATGAGGTAAGAACTCATGTAATGGTGGGTCAAGCAAACGAACTGTCATAGGCATACCTTTAAGTGCTTCATACATACCTTTGAAGTCACCTTTTTGGAAAGGTATTAATTCTTCTAACGCAGCTTTTCTTTCTTCGATTGATTTAGAAACGATCATTTTTCTAATTTTTGGAATTCTATCTTCTTCAAAGAACATATGCTCAGTACGACATAAGCCAATACCTTCAGCGCCAAACTCAACCGCATTGATTGCGTCTTTAGGACTGTCAGCGTTTGTTCTTACTTTTAATGTTCTGAACTCATCTGCCCATGCCATAAATGTTTTGAAGTGACCACTAATTTCAGGATCAACTGTTTTAATATCTTCAATATAAATAGTACCTGCTGTACCATCTAATGAAATATAATCGCCTTCTTTCACTGTTTGACCGGCAATTGTGAATGTTTTCGCTTCTTCATTAATTTTAATATCTCCACAACCAGATACACAGCAAGTACCCATACCACGTGCAACTACTGCTGCATGAGATGTCATACCACCACGAACTGTTAAGATACCTTTTGCAGCAGCCATACCTTCAATGTCTTCAGGTGAAGTTTCAAGTCTAACTAAGATAACTCTTTCACCTTTTTTTGCAGCTGCAACAGCGTCTTCTGCTGTAAAATAAACTTTACCTGCAGCAGCACCAGGAGATGCAGCTAACCCTGATCCAACAACTGTTGCAGCTTTAAGAGCAGCTACATCAAAGTTTGGATGTAATAATTGATCTAATTGCTTAGGATCAACCTTCATTAAAGCTTCTTTAGGTGTTGCTAAGCCTTCTTCTACTAACTCAACAGCAATTCTTAGTGCTGCTTGAGCAGTTCTTTTACCATTACGTGTTTGTAAGAAGTAAAGTGTTCCTTTTTCGATGGTGAACTCCATATCTTGCATATCTTTGTAATGATTTTCAAGCTTAGTCGCAATAGCCATAAATTCTGCGTAAGCTTCTGGCATATCTTTTTCTAATCTTGTTATTGGTTCTGGTGTTCTAATACCTGCAACAACGTCTTCACCTTGTGCATTTAATAAGTATTCACCGTAAATTAATTTTTCTCCAGTAGATGGATTTCTAGTAAAGGCAACTCCAGTACCAGAACCGTCTCCCATATTACCAAATACCATTGCTTGAACATTTACTGCTGTTCCCCAGTCACCAGGTATATCATTCATTCTTCTATAGATAACTGCTCTTTCATTATTCCATGAACCAAATACAGCTTCTACTGATGCCATTAATTGTTCTCTAGGATCTTGAGGGAACTCTGTATTTAATTGTTCTTTATAATACGCTTTGTAAGCATTAATTACATCTTTTAAGTCTTCTGCACTTAATTCAAGGTCATTTTCAAAGCCTTTAGCTTCTTTAATGTCATCTAAAATTCTTTCAAATTTGTGTTTTGATAGGCCTTTAACAACATCAGAGAACATTTGAATAAATCTTCTATAAGAGTCATATGCAAATCTTGGATTGCCTGTACCTTTTGCAAAACCTTCTACGGATATATCATTAAGTCCAAGGTTAAGTACTGTGTCCATCATACCAGGCATTGAAGCTCTTGATCCTGAACGAACTGATACTAGTAATGGCATATTCACATCACCAAATTTTTTGTCGGATATTTTTTCTAATGCTTTAATACCGTCATCAATTTGTCCTAATATTAAATCTGCAATTACCTTACCATCATCATAGTATTTTGTACATGCTTCTGTTGTAACTGTAAATCCTTGTGGGATTGGAAGTCCAAGAATAGTCATTTCAGCTAAGTTAGCGCCTTTACCACCAAGAAGATTCTTCATTGATGCGTCGCCTTCATTGAACATATAAACATATTTGTTGCTCATTGAATGTATACCTCCTAAGATTTTGTATTATTTTAATAGAATGAAATTCTATTAGTAACTTTTTCCCCAAATTTATTATGTGTACGCTTTGTAATGAATCAATAAATTTGCCGCTTTATTGTTTATTTTTGGGTAATTCTGGAATTAGCCCGAAGTATATTATATCATATATACCATGAATTAGAAGTATTTTTTGAGTATTTTTTACTTCGTCTATTCGATTTAAAACATTTGTACAACTTTTTTGTGTAATTGCAAGAATTTTAGTGAATTTTATTTAATAGGATACCCCTATTTTAACTTTGCAATTCTTTTTTAAAGGTTAAAACGAACATTTATCTTCAAAATAATGAAGAAGGTCGACAATCTTAACTCTTTCTTGCTGCATCGTGTCTCTATCTCTAATCGTAACAGCACCGTCTTCAGCTGTCTCAAAATCAACTGTTAGGCAAAATGGAGTACCAATTTCATCTTGACGTCTATATCTCTTACCAATACTTCCTCGATCATCAAATTCAACATTGTAATGTTTTCCTAATAGCTCATATAGCTTTTCAGCTTCTTCATTAAGCTTTTTAGATAATGGAAAAACTGCAACTTGAACAGGTGCTAGTGCAGGATGAAATCTAAGTACAGTACGTACATCCCCATCTTCCAATTCCTCTTCATCATATGCTTCACATAAGAATGCTAATGTTACACGGTCTGCTCCAAGAGATGGTTCAATACAATAAGGAGTGTATTTTTCTTTGGTAACATCATCAAAATAAGTCATATCTTGTCCCGAATGCTCTTGATGTGCTTTAAGGTCAAAATCAGTACGATCTGCAATACCCCATAATTCACCCCAACCAAAAGGAAACATATACTCAATATCACTTGTAGCGTTGCTATAATGAGATAATTCTTCTGCGCTATGATCTCTTACTCTTATGCTATCTTTCTTAAGTCCAAGATTTAGCAACCAATTTGTACAGAAATCTTTCCAGTATGAAAACCACTCTAGATCTTTACCTGGTTCACAGAAAAATTCTAACTCCATTTGTTCGAATTCTCTAGTTCTAAAAGTAAAGTTACCTGGCGTAATTTCATTTCTAAAAGACTTGCCAATTTGACCAATTCCAAATGGTATTTTCTTTCTTGATGTTCTTTGAACATTTTTGAAGTTAACAAAAATCCCTTGCGCTGTTTCTGGTCTTAGAAATACTGTATTTTTTGCATCCTCAGTTACACCTTGAAAAGTCTTAAACATTAAATTGAATTGTCTAATGTCTGTAAAATTCTTTTCTCCACAAGTTGGGCAAACAATGCCTTTTTCATCAACAAAATTCTTCATTTTTTCATTTGACCAAGAATCTACTGCATCCTCCGCCACTTGATTTTGTTCTTTTAAATATGCTTCAATAAGTTGATCCGCTCTAAAACGTTCATTACATGACTTACAATCCATTAACGGATCACTAAAGCCTCCAACATGTCCTGATGCAACCCAAGTTTGTGGATTCATAAGGATAGCACAATCCACCCCCACATTATAAGGGCTTTCCTTAACAAACTTCTGCCACCAAGCTTTCTTCACGTTATTCTTAAGCTCTACACCAAGAGGACCATAATCCCAAGTATTTGCTAGACCCCCGTAAATTTCTGAACCAGGATATACAAAACCTCTAGCCTTTGCCAAAGCAACAACCTTTTCCATTGTTTTTTCCATAATGACCATCCTTTTCCCATTTAATTTTCTATACAATTATCTACTAACATTCAGTGCAAATTACTTAGCGATTTTCTTTCTTAGACAATAAAAAAGCATTCTTGTGTCCCTAACAAGGGACGAAAGAATGCTTTCTTCCGCGGTTCCACCCTCTTTGATACAAACAACTTGTATCCACTCTATGCTACCTATGTTTAAGGTATTAAACTGCTCCAAAGTGCCTTCATTAATTCCTTCGACTTAGCTTCCACCATCCTAAGTTCGCTTAAACGAAATGAATATAATTACTCTTCTTTATCAACGCAAATATCATTTAATTTTCGGAAAAATTATACCAAATATAGATTATTGTGTCAAGTCTATTCTAGTATGTCAATTGCCTTTTCCCACTCTTTCATATCCCTAGTTATACTTTGCTTTTGAACCTCTGCATAGTCTGAAAAACTTTTATATTGATTGCTCCATTCAATTATTTCTTTATGATTCAATGTATAATCATACATATCTAGTATGCGTTCGTACATTTGAATTAACAAGTTATGAATGATACCATCTGTATGATTAAACGTCTGAATAAGCCTCAAATCTTCTATTAGGTCTCTAGCTTCTTTTATTGAAACAATCATTGATTTTTCATCTAACGAAGCCCCACTTAAAACAGCCTTAGCATATTCATTATCAAACAATTTCAGCAAGTCATGATTCGCTTTTACAAAATCTTCAAGTGCTGTTTTATACTCTATAGAAGTTGGTTTTCCCGATAAGGTAACTTCAAGAATTTGATCATTAAAACTTTGAACATCATAATGCATTTTAAGTATATCCTTGTTTGCCTTTGCTACTTCATCTAAATAGTAAATTTCTTCCTTATACTTCGATAATATATCAAGAAGCATTTGATGTATTGCAATGTATTGATCTGTGATTTTCAGTTCCTCACAACTTAGAAGCGTTTTTTGTAAAAGGTCCTTTAGATTGTTTATACTCGTTTCTAGATCATGATAACCTAAGAATTCTAATTTTTCATTAAAATCGGAAAACTGTTGAGAAGAAGAATCTAAAATAATGTCATTCAATCTCTGCGTGCATTCACTCGAGAGCACTTCCATCTCTTCTAATGAATTAGGAATTGCAATCTTATGGATATCCTGCTTATAATTCTTAATGGGTTGATAACATCCAGCAAGAAGTACCATTAGCATCAAAACTGATGTCATTAAAACCATATGCTTTTTCATATTAGTTAACTTTTCTACCACATTGCACGCAAAAAACTGTACCAGCAGGTAACGTAGCCCCACATTCACAAGTGATATCCTCAGATACAACTTCTTCTTGTACGTCTTCTTCATTCACCACTTCAACAACAACCTCTTGCTCTACATAATCCATCTTATTACCACATTTGGGGCAAAATTTCACTTCCATAGCTACAGACGCTCCACAACTACATATAATCTTATCTTCATCGTCGCTTTCTTCATCTAGTGAATTTAAGGTATCTTCTTGTTTTTTAATAGCTTCTTCGATTCCATGCTCTTTTTGTTCTATTAACTGGTCAATCTCAAATGATCTAGCAATTACTGTCTCAAGCTCTTGAATATTCACGCTACCTTCTTTTTTCATCGTGTAAAACTTTTCTCCAGTAGCTGTAAAAATCTCAGTCTTTTCTTTCTTTAATGATGAGATTTCTCCTTTTAACTTGTTGGTTTCCATCATTGTTGAGGATTTAACGCTAATAACGGTAGTTCCTTTGTTAAAACCTTTTTTTACTTTATTAAAAAAATCAGCCATCCTTTTCCCTCCTAATATAATCTAATAATATGAGTATTCGTAACATAAATACTCTGATATATATGACCATTGGTGATTGACAATGGTTAATATTCTAGTTTCAAAAAATCCAAGGTCTTGAACTTCTTATTTAAATTATAATCAATAAATTGCTTCATAACAAGTTTAAATTGATCAAATGTAACGTGATCTAACTCAAACTTAAACAATTGTTCAATTGGATATTCCAAAATATACTCAAGTGTATATTGGGTACCCTTATTGATTAAAATGGCATTCTTATCATTCATACATTCATCGCACAAAATACCACCGTCTTTAGAGTTAAAGAAGTTGAGGTTCTCAGTTGAATTACATATAATACAATTGGTTACCCACGGTGAAAGTCCCATATAGCTCATTGCTTTTAATTCAAAGATCTTCACTATAAGTTCTAAATCAATATGACCGAGTTCTAATTGTTTAAGGGTTTTTAGTACTAGTTTCATAATCTCATGATCCGTATTGTTTTCAACAGAAATAAATTCAATGAATTCTAATATATATAAGCCGTATGTAAGTGCATCAATACTTTTGCGAAGATTGTGAAAAGGTTCAATTAAGATTACTTGGTTGACATTATAAGTATTCTTACCCTTATAAATATGAAAGTCTCCGTAACAAAAAACCTGACTACCGGCTAATAACTTGCTTTTAGACTTTTTAGCTCCCTTAGCAAAAGCAGTAATTTTACCATAGTCCTTAGTTAGCAGAATCAATCGCTTATCATAATCCCCAATAGGCATTTCATGCAAAACCAAAGCCTTCGTTACTATCTCATTTCCCATATTATCCCTTCTCTCTAAACTGTATATATTATATCACAAGAAAAACGGCTGTGCTAATAAAAATACTTATCATAATAATATAACGCAAGCTGTTTATTAAGCTTGCGTTATTCCATGGATATTTTATTTAACTTGACCTAAGGTAATTTTTCTATATTCTTGTAATTCACGCTTACATGCTGTGTAGGATAAGTAGTCTTCAATCTTCCCAGTTTTTTTAAATCGTTCCCATAAAATTCTTTCATTCATGACAATGCCCCCTATTTACATAATTTATTCTAACTATGTTTATAGGTTGTCCCGACATGAAATATATATACTGTGTAAAAATTACTATATACTTTTCTAAAAAATAGCTTGACATGATAAAACCGCTATTTCTAGTTCCTATTGTTATGACTATAACCAAAATTACGTAATAAAAAATCACTATCTCGCCAATCTTTTTTGATCTTAACCCAAATTTTCAGATTCACTTTTGTTCCTAACAAAGATTCCATATCTCGTCTTGCCATAGATCCTATTTTTTTTAACATTTCGCCGTGCTTACCAATAATCATCCCTTTATGAGAATCTTTTTCGCATACTATGGTAGCATCTATATCCATTATATTTTGATCTTCTCTATCCTTCATTTGATCAATAACAACAGCAATACCATGTGGTATTTCCTGTTGAAGTAATTTTAAAGCTTTTTCTCTAATTAACTCTGCAACAATTTGTCTCTCTGGCTGATCTGTAATCATATCCTCAGGAAAAAACTGTGGTCCCTCTTCAAGATACTTAAAAATCGCTTCTGTAATGGCTTCAACATTTTCAGTTTTCAAGGCAGAGACAGGGATTATTTCTGCAAAATTATATTTATCCTTATACGCATTCATTACTTCTAATATTACTGGTTTTTCGATCGTATCAATTTTATTAATCACTAATATAACCGGCGTTTTCACATTTTTTAGCATGTCAATAATATGAGAATCACCTTTACCAATTTTTTTATCAGGTTCTACTAACCATAAGATAATATCTACTTCATTCATAGTAGATTCAGCTGTCTCATTCATGTAACTTCCAAGCTTATGTCTGGCTTCATGAATACCTGGTGTATCTATAAAAATAATTTGTCCTTGTTCTGTAGTAATAATCGTCTGAATTCTATTTCTTGTTGTTTGTGGCTTATTTGACATTATGGAAATTTTCTGGCCTATCAATTGGTTCATTAAAGTTGATTTACCAACATTTGGTCTTCCTATAATTGTTACGAAGCCTGATTTAAATATATCTTTCACGTATATCCTCCTAAAACTTTAAGCTCATTTTAGACCCCCTTAAAGCAAGTCCTAATATGCCTTTCAATCAAAAATTATTAAACACTTTTATTTATTATTTATTAATAACAATAAAATATTCGTTAATAAAAAAAGTAACCTTTCAATTATAGCATACATTCATAAGAGGTGACAAGAAAAAAGCACCCTATTGGGTACCTATGATTAAAACCTTTCAAGCATTTCATCAACATTCCTTCGAACGTATTCATTTCCTGGAGAATTTCCACATACTCTGCAATGCATATCATAAGCTGAATTAATGGCGTTGCACGCGTCACATGCATAATGACCTGTCATCTTTTCGAACCATTTTTCAAACCCAATCTCTTTAATTGTTGCTTGAGAATCATGCACTTCAATTCGATGTGGTAAAACAGCTTGAAATTCATCAATCACATAACAAGGATAATCTTTACATTCAACACAAAACTCAATACCTTTCATGGATGCACACTCAATAATTTTACACGTTTTACAATGTCCTGTCTTATTTTCCGAATGACAACCTTCACAGCTAAATTCATCTGGATTGACTCCATTGCTTTCGGCAAGGTTTTTCAATCTTTCAGGGTCGTCATGGGTTCCAATAAAAATTGTACAAGATGGACAGAACAGCCCACAAACAGCTGCATATTTCTTCATTGGTTGTAGCGTGTGTTTTTCTTTTAAATCCATTTTATCCTCCCATTATTCCCAAGATATCCTTACTACTATATTATTACATTCCTTATCTTTTTTCAACAATTTTATTAAATCATTCAAAAAAAATTTCTTTTTTCTCTTTCCTGCTATTTGTGGCAAAACTATGTAAAATCATACCTATAATTACAATAATCATTCCGACAATTGAAAAACCAGAAGGTAACACACCTTTCAATATAAAGATTTCTCCCATGAGTGCAAAAATGACTTCTCCAGCTTGTGTTGCCTCAATTGCAGCAAGTTTATGAACTTCACCTTTGGCTAAATCTGTAGCTGAAAAAAATAGCAGTGTAGCAATAACTCCTGAACTCACAGCAACAATGATTGATTGGCTCATCTGAGAAACACTTGGTGCTCCAACCCTAGCAAATCCAATAATAGCTAAAACAATCCAAAAAGGCATACTTGCAATCGTCATACCAAGAACTCTTTGAAACGTATCAAGTTGATGATTACACACTTCCATCATTTTACGATTACCCAAGGGATAAGAAAAAGCCGCAATAACAACTGGAAATATTCCAAAAAGCAATTCTTTTAAAGAAAGAGTATTCATTTGTTCTATTTGTATCACTGCAATCCCTAATAGAATAATCGCCGAAAACAGGAGACCCTTAATCGGAATTTTCTGTCTATACTTTATAAATTGCCCATTTACTTCACTTTCTTTATAAAAAAAGGGGACTAATAAAGTACCCGTAATAATTGTTAATTGCCACATACTCGCTACTAACCATGATGGCCCATATGCAGCCGAAAAACATAGTGGCGCATAAAATAACCCAAATCCTATTGTACTCCAAATAATCCACTGAAATAATTGTTGTCTCATATGTATGATTAGTACTTTCAAATTTCCCCTTACTACTACTAAAACTACAAGAAACGGCAACATAAAAAAGTACCTAAGGGCGGCACTCCAAATCCAGTTACCGCCCGAAAGTTCCATTGCTCTATTCATTATAAAAGACATTGCAAAAAACATTGATGCAAAAATCCCTAGTATTATGGCTTTCAAAATATTCTCCTTAAAAGTGATCCTTCCTATCGTCTTTAGATTACTTAGTTGTATTTGCTATCAAAATTTATCTTTATATTTATCCCACCACTTCAGTGCTACTTCTGTAAATTCAGCTTGTTCTTTTTCATTAAAGGTTAACCCTGCTTCTATATATTCCCCATTTGTTATTTCTCTTAAGCTTTCATCTTGAGACGCTAGAAGTAATGCATAGAGAGTTAATCCTTTTTCATATGTGTCTGTAGTCTCTAAATTTTCAATCAGATATGGAATCGAAGGCTTTCCAATTGTGCCTAATTCCTCTGCAGCTGTATACCATACACTTGGTTCCTGTTCATCTCCATAGGTAGAAACAAACTTTTTGTCTTTAAGCTTATCTATATAATAAAGAACATTTTCTTCTTCCTTTGTACCTTCCTCCGAATCTTCACCTTCTTCAATTACTTCATCTTCTTTAACTTCATCTTCACTTGACGTATCTTCATTCTTTTGTTCATCAACATTGACTTTTTCTTTTATGTCATTTGATCTACATCCGACAACGATGAATGCGCATAATAGAATACTAACAATCAGCTTTTTCATTAAATCATCTCCTAATAGTATTTTTCTTCAAAGCACTTACATATATACTTCTATATAATAATACAATATACTCTTAATTTATGTCAATGATGTGATGGAAGATGGTTTTTTTATGATCTTTCTTCCACGGAATATTCACCGCTTCATAAGTATGCTGAGAAATAAGTGGTTGACGTAGGCCTTCCACAATCTCAAATCCTGTTATAATTGCAGAATGTTGAATGCGATTTTTTCTATTAAGATATTGTATTACGTCTCCTGGCATTAGTAGCTCAGCAATACTAGCAGAATATGCATCATTTCCTTCAATAATTATAGTTTTAGCTTTAATTCCAAAGCTATTCTCTTTTGTACATACCTTAATGTACCAATATAAAGATGCTGCAACAGACCAACAAATCGAGGTTTTTTTACCAATACACCACCATGGATGTGTAGCATGAAAATGATTTTTACACCCACCTGCCTGCAAGCATTGGGATACAAAATTGGTACAGTCATCTCCTTTATAGTACGGATATCGTGGATTTGCATTCATCCCATATGTAGTTGCATAAATAACAGCATTACGGCGATTATACTCGTTTTGCATTACAATCATATGAATTACTCCATTTTTATTATTATAATCCATTTTATTCGCCAAATCAAAAAACATTTCTATAACTTTAAATCAAATAATTTGACATTTAATTATTATTATCTTAAGATAATAATATGGAAATAACTATTTCCAAATATTAACATCTAATTAGGGGGTTTATTTTATGAAAAAACTTGCATTGCTTTTACTATGTATGATTTTAGTATTATCATTCTCTTCATGTAATAAGGATAAAGCTAAGGATAAGGATTCAGATGAAGAAGATCGTGTTGAAGAAAACCAAGACGATGATGAAGAAAGTGAAGACGAAAACCAAGATGATGATGATGATGAAAGTGAGGATAGTTCCTCTAGTCTTAGCATTTCAAAAGGTGATTATGATTTTAAAACTGGATTATCCACTTTTATTACTGACTATTTAAACACAAAGACACCTACCATCGATCTTATCGACGAGTCTGAGCAACCAGATGCTGTTATTTGGGATATCATGGGATTGTATACTGCTGACTTAACAATTATGGAAATACCTGCCTATGATGCACTTGATTTAACTGGATCAAAGGATAAAAAAGTAACTGGCAACCTCATGTTTAGTGGGTTTGAAGCAACAAAAGAACTCGATGGAGACAAAATTAAATTTGGTTATACGAATACATACGAAGAAGATGGATTTGGTAGTTTAAAAGGTGATACTGTTACATCAACAGGATATTTAGATACTAAAAAAAATATTCTCGTTTCAGAAGATACCACTACAAGAGAGGGCAATCTTATTTCAAAAACTGTTATGGAAATTGCTCGTTTAAAGCATGGAACGTTTTTAGTTCAACACATTACTTACAATAGTGAAACTTCATCTGACGGACAAAGTTGCTTGTTCTTACGCTCAACTACAGATTCTTTAACTGCGATTATCGCATCTGGAGAACCAGTTGTGGACTTCAACTACACTTCCTTGTTTGATCATGGTGATGTATCTGCTGAAGATTTGGCAAAAGACTTTACTACTGCTTTAACAATAAAGGTTGCAGATGGCGAAGTGACATACGAGTAAATATAAGTGAATCAATTTACCAATGAGGAGGATTGTTTAGTGAAAAAAATAACAGTACTATTTCTTTGCACACTTTTGATATTCATGTTAACCTCTTGTGGTCTTAAGGATTTATTAGAAGAAAAGGATAAAGACAAAGAAGCTAGCTTGGATCTTGGTGGAAACTCTAGCGACGATGAAGATGAAGGCCCTGGTGATGGCGACGAAGAGGAAGATGAAGAAGATAAAGATAAAGATGAAAATGATGACAAGGATAAGAACGAAACTTCTGGCCAACATGCAATCTATTGCAATGACACTGTTACCGTTACTGACAAAACGAGTGGATTTGAAACCAAATACACACTTGTTCTATTTGCCACAAATGAAGATGGACTAGAAGGTACCTATCACGGTAATATATCCTTAAATTATGGATTAGATGCATCTCAAATAAGCGGTCTTACTGATGCTCCTATCCAAGGATTAGGTGGTTTTAGCGTTTCTCTACAAGCTCAAGATGTTGAATTTGATGTAGTAAACTTAGATTTAGATAAATATGCAAATTACGGTACTGATGCTACTGGCGATGCCAAAGTAGTACCCTTAATCAATGGCACATCGATGGCATTGATAACAGCTAACATGAGTGGCTCCGGTCAACTAGGGATTGAAATAACCGGTAAAACCGATGCAAATGGTGGTACGATTACTGCAACTCAACCCAATGTATCAGCCGATGGCTCTGGCCCATTGGTAATAAAAATGTATATGAAAGATGGATTAGTTACAATTCAAATTCCTTCATTACAAAAAGCAATGGATTACCAATCCTTTGATGCAATATTGACCAGTAGCTCTGATATTATTAGTCAAGCTGAAGAACAAGCAAATGAAGCTTTTAATGGTGAGGAGTAAATTCTTTAAGCTAACTACTCAAATGACCGATTAAGATAGCCACAGAAAAAAGCCGCAAATACCAAGTAAAAAGAAGGCCCACCATATTTGTGAGCCTTCTTTTTATGCTTGTACTCTTTGCGTTGTTTCTTCGAGATTTGTTTCATCTAAATTTATTTCTTCGAGATTTGTTTCTTTAATAACTGGTGGTAATACTGCTTCTTTAATGATATTCTTTTTCTCTAAATTTGAAAATGCTACAGATAACATTAGCTTTATCCTATTTAATTGATTAACCTCACTTGCACCTGGATCATAATCTATCGCAACAATATTAGCATATGAATATTGCTTTCTTATTGGTTTAATCATTGACTTCCCAACAACATGATTCGGTAAACAAGCAAAGGGTTGAACACAGACGATATTTTCCACACCATGTTTTACAAGCTCTACCATTTCACCAGTAAGAAACCATCCTTCACCTGTTTGATTTCCTAAAGATATTAACTCTTGCGCATGTTTTGCTTTCTCTTCAATTGTTGTCGGTGCATTAAAATGCTTGCTCGATTTGAGAGCTTTTTTTGCAGGGCTTCTGTAAAGCTCTGCAATTTTAATAAATAAATTTGAATATACCCAAGTTTTTTTCTTACCATTTAGCTTTTCATATTTAAACTTTGCATTATATGCACTATACAAGAAAAAGTCCAACAAATCCGGCACACATACCTCAACGCCTTCAGCTTCTAGTACTTTAACGAGTTCATTGTTGCCAGTAGGATGATACTTAACAAGAATCTCTCCAACAATACCTACTTTAGGTTTAATAATATTCAATCTCTCCAGGTTATCAAATTCTTTAACAATAGCTTTCAAATTTTTCTTAAATTCAAATATGTTCCCATTTTTTAAATTTGCAATAGCCTTTTGTAGCCATTTTTTATGAAGTGCTTCTGTTGCCCCAACTATTTTTTCATAAGGTCGAGTAGCTTGAGTTACTCTCAGAAAAAGATCTCCATAGATGGTTGCAAGTGCAGCAGAATGAATCAGCTTTAAGTCAATCGTAAATCCAGGATTAGATTCAAGACCTGAGGCATTCACCGACACAACTGGTACAGTATCTATTCCAGCATCCTTCATTGCCTTTCTAATAAAGCCAATGTAATTTGATGCTCTACAACCTCCACCTGTTTGACTAATGAAAACAGATGTATTATTCAAATCATACTCTCCTGATTTTAATGCCTTCATTATTTGTCCAACTACTAAAATTGATGGGTAACAAGCATCATTATTTACATATTTCAAGCCTTCATCAATTGCACCTGTGTCCACATCAGGTAGAATAACAACATGATATCCTTCCTTTTTGAAGGCAGCTTCATATAAATCAAAATGAATTGGTGACATTTGAGGTGCAATAATTGTATGCGTTTCTTTATGCAGTTTCGTAAATATGAGCTTATCAGATTCAATTTCTAACTTCTTCGGAATAACTGCTCTTTTAATTCGTTCATCCATTGCAGCCTTTAAAGAACGCATCCTAATTCGAATCGCACCCAAATTATTCCCTTCATCTATTTTAATTAGGGTAAATATTTTACCATGTCGATGTAATATTTCATGAACCTGATCGCTTGTAACAGCATCAACTCCACAGCCAAAGGAAGTTAATTGAACTAGCTCTAACAGGTCATTATTTCCGACAACCTCAGCAGCAGCATAGAGTCTTGTATGATACGCCCATTGATCAAGAACCCTTAACGGTCTTATGGCATCATTTAAATGTGCAACTGAATCCTCTGTAAGAACGGCCATACCCAAAGTAGTAATAATGTTTGTAAGCCCATGATTGATTTCCGGATCAATATGGTAAGGTCTTCCTGCTAAAACAATTCCTTTTTTCCCTGTTTGTTTGAGATATTCAAGGACTTCCTCACCCTTTAATGCTAAGTCAAGATTAAATGCCTGCTTTTCCTGCCATGCAGCTTTTGCGGCATCAAAAATTTCCGTCTTACTAATCCCTAAATCTTTGAATTCTTCATATAGTCTCTGCGCTAAACGTTCATCCTCATCCATAGGTAAAAATGGATTCATAAATAAGATATCTGAATGCTCCACTTCATCAACATTATGCTTAATTGTTTCCGGATAGGAGGTGACAATTGGACAATTATAACTATTGTCAGCCCCTTCCTTTTCTTTTACTTCATATGGAATACAAGGATAGAAAATAAACTTAACGCCACGTTTGATCAAATGTATAATATGACCATGAACAATCTTTGCAGGATAACAAGCAGACTCGGAAGGAATCGTTTCAATACCTTCTTCATATATCTTTTTATTAGATGTAGGAGAAAGCTCAACTCTATATCCTAATCGAGTAAAAAATGTATACCAATAAGGATAGTTTTCAAATAGATTTAATACTCTCGGAATGCCCACAACTCCTCTAGGCGCTTCGCTTTCTTTTAAAGGCTTATATTTAAAAAGACGTTTATATTTATAATCATATAGATTAGGCAAATCCTTATTTGTAATTTCTTCTCCGGCACCTTTTTCACAACGATTACCGGATACAAACCTACTTCCATCAGAAAATTGATTCACTGTTAACAAGCAATGATTTCCACATAATTCACAACGCTCCATAACTACATTAAAGTCAAATTTTCCTAGTGTATCTACTTCTAATAATGTAGTTTTATAACCTTCCTCATAACGCTCCATTGCAATAATGGCAGCGCCAAACGCACCCATTATACCTGCAATATTCGGTCTTACTACTTCTCTTTCTGATATGATTTCAAAAGCACGCAAAACAGCGTCATTATAAAAGGTACCCCCTTGAACAATGATTTTTTCTCCCATTAGCTTAGGATCTCTTATTTTAATAACCTTTTGAACTGCATTTTTTATTACGGAATAAGAAAGACCTGCAGAAATATCACCTACGGTAGCTCCTTCTTTTTGTGCTTGTTTTACTCTTGAATTCATAAAAACAGTACATCTAGAACCAAGGTCAACTGGATTTTCTGAAGTTAGAGCTGCTTGAGCAAAATCTTTTATATCCAATTTAAGAGAATGCGCAAAAGTTTCTAAGAAGGAACCACAGCCTGAAGAACATGCTTCATTGAGCATGATATCGTCAATAATTCCATCCTTAATTCTTAGGCACTTCATATCCTGACCACCAATATCCAAAATAAAGTCAACACCCGGCAAGAAAAATTCTGCTGATTTATAATGGGCTATCGTTTCAATTTCTCCAATATCTATTTTAAGTGCTGCTTTAATAAGCGCTTCGCCATAACCTGTAACAGTTGAATTTAATATTTTGACTCCACGTGGAAGCTTACTATAAATATCCTTAATAATTCCTACAATTAATTCCAACGGCTTACCTTCATTACTTCCATAATGAGAATACAAAAGCTCTCCATCTTCGCTAATTAAGGCAATCTTTGTTGTGGTTGAACCTGCATCAACACCAAGATAACAGCCCCCTTTGTAGGAAGCTAGCTCCCTAGTCTTCACAACATTTTTTTTGTGTCTAGTCATAAATGCGTTATATTCATTGTCATCTTCAAACAGTTTAGGTAGTCTGTTCACCTCATGATTAGACGCTGTTTTCAGAACTTCTGCTTTGTGTAATACCTCAACAAATGGAATAGGCTCTTCCGTCATTGATTCCAGTGCAGCACCAACAGCAACAAACAGTTGAGAATGCTCAGGAACAATCGTCTGTTCTTCTGTAAGCTTAAGTGTTTCAACAAAACGAACTCTAAGCTCAGATAAAAAGTATAAAGGACCTCCTAAAAAGGCAACATGTCCTCTTATCGGCTTTCCACAAGCTAATCCACTAATTGTTTGATTTACCACAGCTTGAAATATGGAAGCAGCTATGTCTTCCTTTGAAGCCCCTTCGTTAAGAAGTGGCTGCACATCTGTCTTTGCAAAAACACCACAACGTGCAGCTATTGGATAAATTTGTTTGTGATTTCTTGCCATTTCATTAAGTCCCATAGCATCTGTTTGCAGCAATGCTGCCATTTGATCAATAAAGGCTCCTGTACCACCTGCACAGGTACCATTCATTCTTTGATCAATTGAAGACTTCTCAAAATAAGTAATCTTTGCATCTTCTCCACCCAATTCAATGGCTACATCTGTTATTGGAATTCTCTTTTCGATTGTTTTTGCACACGAAATAACCTCCTGAACAAAGGGTATCTCTAACCATTTTGCTACAGAAATTCCACCTGATCCCGTTACGGTTATTGTAATTAAACTATTTGGAAATAGTAAATAAGTTTCTTTAATGATTGATAATACTGTTTCGCGAATATCAGAATAATGCCTTTCATATTTGCTGTGTAACAGTTTACCGTCTATATTCAATGCAACAATTTTTACAGTTGTAGATCCAACATCTACACCTAAATGTATGAGTTCTTTCATAATTTTGCGCAAAAAAAGCGCTTCCCTCCTAAATCCATGATGTCAAGGATACTCGACTTTTACGTTTGTAAAAGTCTCGTAACCGAATGGAAGTTTCAGTTTCCGTTCGGTTAAATTAAGCGTCATTGTTCAGTCGTTAAAATTCTATTTCTTATCATACTACTTTGAACTATACTCGTCAATCAACAACATTTACAAATTTGTCATATTATTGTAAAGTTTTCAGCACAATATGTCAAGTTTTCCGGACAATTAACTTGTAAGATATTCTTTCGAAACAGCCTTGTCCATAATTTCAACAACATAATTCCATAGTTCCTGAGAACCTTCCTTCGTATGTTCATTTCTCTTTTCCACTTGCGTTCTTGATATTCCATGATGAATCCAAGCTTTCCCTTCACTCATATAATTCAAGATAATTGGTTGAACACGGTCTAGTGCTGCTGAAAACTTAGCTTCGTTCGTCTCTCTCTCTTCAAATTCATCCCAAAGGGCTCTCATTTCTAGCGCTTGATCCTTTGGTAAAAGGTTGAAAATTCTCTCAGCCGCTTTAACTTCTCTACTATACTTATCTTCATTTCCTATTTCGTCATACGCATAAGTATCCCCAGCATCAATTTCTACTAAATCGTGAATAATTACCATCTTTATTACTTTTAATACATCTATTTCCTTATTTGAATGCTCCGACAAAATAAAAGCCATCAAGGCCAAATGCCAAGAGTGCTCCGAATCATTTTCTCTTCTAGAACCATCTACTAAATAGGACTGTCTTATTATACTTTTTAACCGATCTACCTCAATAATAAATTCTATTTGTTTCTCAAATCTCTCTGTCATCATTATAGTCTCCTATCTTATCCTTTAAATTTAACACCACAATTTTTACAATATTCTGCATTCAACTCATTCTTAACACTGCAAAAGGTGCATTTCAATCCATCTCCAAATAATTCACCACATATCTCGCAATATTTAATTGGTTTCGTATGAATCGTTCTACAAACCTCACATTTATTTGAGTTATTTTTTTTGATTAGAATAGGGGTTACTGTCTGCTCATACGTATTCTTAATATTCTTGTAGTGAGAATAATTTTTTTCATCTTCCTTAGACATTCTTTCAAATGACTCTTTTGTTCTATTATGTTTCATGATAGAGCCTTCCGTATCTAATTTCCTAGCTGCTCTTTGATGAAGGAGCTCCGAAATCGTATCTTCACCATTTTCATCCGCATGTTTCCTGCCGCCCTTTTGAATCGCTGCATAAATTAGAGATCCAATTATAATTGCTATCCCAACAAAAAACAAAGGTGTAAATAAAATAGCAAAGCCAGTGATCAGCCCAATTGAAGCCTTCTTTTGATTTCCTAATGTGTTCATTCAAAATTCACTCCCTATTATTTCTACTAAATTTCTATATATTTATATTATATCATATTTTTTAAAAAAGCATCAGTATGTTTTATATACAATACTAATGCTTAAGGTTGTCGACAATCTAATTAATTAACAATTAACGAAACAGAGATAAAAGCATTTTTTCTTCTAGATGAATACAAAAGGCAGTAAGTGTTCATTTTTCGCTAGACCGGCCGAAGGGTAAGGCCAGAAAAATGAACACTTACTGCCAATAAATGATACACCTATCAGAAAAAATGCTTTTGTCGACAGTTGGAATCATCAGTATGTATATAAAACATACTGATGATTTTTTATCTAATATAAACTTAAACCTTTAGTATTAAATACCATGTTTTCTATTTTTGAACTAAACTAATATTGTTGTTTTGAATATATTGTTCAATTGCTTCTACATCTTTATCCCCACGTCCTGAAACATTTAAAATGACAACTTCATCTTTTGATAAGGTAGGAATAAATTTTAATGCATATGCAATAGCATGTGAGCTTTCGATTGCTGGAATAATACCTTCAACTTGTGACATTAGTAAAAATGCTTTTACAGCCTCCTCATCGGTTACTGCTTCATATTGAATTCTACCAATATCTTTGTAATGTGCATGCTCTGGCCCAACACCTGGGTAATCCAAACCTGCTGAAATCGAATATACCGGTTTCACATTTCCATCTTCATCTTGAATCATGATCGTATTCATACCATGAAGAACACCTTCTTTACCAAGTGTCATCGTAGCTGCATGCATATCCGTATCTAAACCTTTTCCAGCACCTTCAACACCAATGAGTTTCACCTCAGAATGAGAGATAAATTCTGCAAACAAACCAATTGCATTACTTCCACCACCTACACATGCTATACAGTAATCTGGAAGACGATTTTCTTTTTCCATTATTTGTTTGATTGCTTCTTCACCGATTATTTTTTGAAATTCTCTTACCATCGTTGGGTATGGATGAGGTCCAACTACTGAACCAATTATGTAAAATGTATCATCAATTCTACCTACCCATTGTTCAATTGCTTCATCTACAGCATCACTTAAGGTTTGTGTACCTCTTGTTACTGAAGTTACCTTTGCACCAAGAAGCTCCATTCTAAAAACATTTAAACGTTGTCTTTCAGTATCTTCTTTGCCCATAAATATTTCGCATTCCATGTTAAACATAGCTGCAGCAGTTGCAGTTGCAACCCCATGTTGTCCAGCACCTGTTTCAGCAATTATTTTCTTTTTTCCCATTCTTTTTGCTAATAAAATTTGACCAATTGTGTTGTTAATTTTATGTGCACCCGTATGATTTAAATCTTCGCGCTTTAAATAAATTTTCGCACCACCGAGGCGCTTCGTTAAATTCTCAGCGTAATAAAGTGTGCTTGGTCTACCAACAAAGTCTTTCATGTAGTACAGATATTCTTTTTTGAACTCCGGATCAGCAATAGCTTCATTAAAAGCTTGTTCAACCTCATTTAAAGCAGTAACAACAACATCAGGTACATATTGTCCTCCAAATCTTCCAAATTCATGTTTCATTGTAAAATCCTCCCTTTATTTTATAGTAAGAAAATCGGTGTCCTAGTGTCCTACCGTTTTCTAGGTTCCCAGGAAAATCGGCTGTTATTCCAAAACCCTCGTTACATATCCGCCGCTTTTCCAATTTGCAATAAAAAAACCCTCACAGAAAGCATATGAGGATTATATTATTTAATAAAAAACACACTCCTTCCTTATTGGGACGAAGTGTGTAACTCGCGGTACCACCCAACTTAAGCCAATAACTAGTAGCTTATCTTGATTAGATATTAAATATCCTATCTCTTAACGCGAGACTTACGATAACAGCTACTCTAGTTCACTGTACTCCTTAAGAGCCCATTCAGCATTGGTCTTGTATCGAGCTTCCACCACCCTCGAATCGCTATAAACAATCACAATAATGCCTACTATTTCTATCATCGGATTTAAAATTTATATATTTTATTTGTCATGTAATTCATCCCCACAGAAAGGGCAAAATACAATATTCATACTAAACGTTGAAATATCCTGATTGCAACTATCACAAAAACGTCCAGAAGCTTCAGTATTACTTGTCTTTAACAAATCATCATCTAGGTTAACAGCACCAAGTCTATGCAGTGTATCTTTCAAACTAAAAATTGAAATTGGCGTATGCAATAAACCATCAATTCGTTTTCCATTAAAGTCACTCAATTTAACTGTATTGCTTGAAGATAAAACGCATTTAGCCGATGGTTGTCCTAACTTAATTTGTTGAATAAGCTCATCACCAGTTGTTTCCTGCATAATATAATTCACAATAATAATATCTGGTCTAAACTGTTCAACTTCATATATAGCATCAAATTCATCTGCAATTTCAACTTCGAAGTCTAACTTACTCAACATGTCTCTTAGTATTAAACTCTCAAATTTGGAATCGTTTACTAGCAAAGCTTTTTTTTTCATGAAACCAACTCCTTGATTTGCATCCCCCTTTTATTATATCATAGAACAAAAAAGATATAAACATGGATAACACATGTATTTAAAGTTTCTCCAGATACACTCATATTAATACAATGTATTTGTTGGAACAATAAACAACCATGGTGCTGATAGGATGCTCATAATAATAGCCATTTTAAAAGCAATTTTTGTTGAAATTGCAACTCTTTGGAATAAAAATCTAGTCAAGAAAAAAGTGAGAACGGCACTTATTATGACAGTTGCAAGGTGTACGATAATTGAAATTCCATTAGAATACATATTATAATAATCCATGTCCTTTAAAGCTCTTGCAGTTAGCTGTAAAAAAACCAAAGAAACAATGTCAGCTGAAAAGCCCAAAATCCATGCCATGGTAATTGTTCTAATAAAAACCTCCGTTTTCATTTTAATACCATAACACTTGAAAATTATGTATATAAGGCAAGCATCGAACAATAAGGTTAAAATCAGAAAAAGAAAGATGAATTTACTCAAATACATTAGCATCCACATTGGTAAAACTGTATGCAACTCTATCTGACCATTTGTCATATACTTTACCTACTTCATTCATTTTTTGACCTTTTCAATCTATATTCAATATATCATAATATTGTTTAAGTATCAAGAATATTGCTAATCTTTATGATTCCTTCCTTAATTTTATCTTGATCAATACCTCTAAAGCTTAATATAAGGATAGGATTGTCATTTTTTGCTAATTGCATTCTATATTCAGAAATTCCAGCTATATGAACACCTTCTTTTTTCAATTTCTCGATAATCAACCTTTCATCTTTATTACTCTTTAGTTTCAGCAATATATTTAAACCCGAATTCATTCCTACAATTTCTACTTTACCCTGGAGCGTACTCTCTATACATTTAATAGTATACTCATTTTTTTTAGAATAATTAATCCTAATTTTTCTAATATGCTTCTCGAAGTCTCCAGTATCCATCATATTAGCCAATGCAAGTTGTTCAAGTTTTGATGCTGTTTGTGCATACTTATTCTTATCTTTATGATAACAATTCATTAACTCATCTGGTAAAATCATAAAACTAATCCTGATTGCCGGAACCAACACCGTTGAAAAAGAGCCTAAATAAATTACTCTATCATGCTGGTCCAGACCTTGCATTGCAGGAATGGGCTTTCCTTCATATCGAAGCTCACTATTATAATCATCTTCAATAATATATCCTTTATTCTCATTTGCCCATTTTAACAATTTACTTCTGGTGTCAATGAGCATAACTGTGCCCGTAGGAAATTGATGAGATGGACTTACATAGCAAAGCCTAGTATTCATATTTTCTAATTGCTTAATATGAATACCCTTTTCATTCACCTCTAAAGGAAGTATTTTAATATTATTATCTAAAAAAACATCTTTTGCTCTGCTAAACCCTGGGTCTTCCATCGCAATTTCATGAATATTATCTTTTTTCAAAATCAGTGATAAGATATTTAGTAATGGTTGAACGCCTGCACCAATAATTATATTTGATTCACTTGCATTCACTCCTCTTGTTCTATGAACATATTTTACGATTGCTTGAATGAGTGCTTCTTCCCCTTGGACTGAACCAAAGGTATATAACTTCTCTTGTTGGTAATTTATAATAAAATTAAGATGTTTCTTCCAATTATTAAAATCAAAATTTTTCTCTTCAACATACTCACTTTTGAAATCATAAACATAAGAATGCATTTCCTCCTGATTTTGTAAAAAGTTAACATTCTTTTTTGTTGTTTGGGTAAATATACCTTCTAATTGATTCACATAGTATCCCCTTTGAGGCATACTATAGATATACCCTTCAGCTAATAACTGTTGGTAAGCATTCTCTACAGTTGTTCTACTAATCCCTAAATGTGATGATAGTTTTCTCACTGAAGGCAATTGATCATTTACCGTCAATCTATTGCTGATTATTTCGTTTTTCATATACTGATAAAGTTGCATAAACATTGGTACTTTATCTTGATAATTTATAAGTGGTGTAAGCTCCATCTTTTCTACTCCTTTATCATCACTGAACTGTCCCTCTTGATTTCTAATAATCTGACCCTTTCACAAAGGACACTATTCCTTTATAGTATATACAAATAATATTAACGAAGCAAGGAGAAAAAATGAATAGAATTAATGTAAAAACAATTGCCTACACCGGTATTATGATGGCTTTGGTATTTCTTGGAACATCATTTATTAAAATACCAACACCAATAACAGGTGGTTACATTCACCTTGGTGATGGCTTCGTATTACTTTCAGGCTTAATACTTGGACCAGTTTTTGGAGCTTTTGCTGCAGGAATGGGCTCTGCTCTTGCAGATATTATGGGCGGTTATGTTCCTTGGGCATTGCCTACCTTCCTAATCAAAGGTTGTATGGCTGCAATTATTGGCTATACCGCAATAAAAAAAGACAACATAAAAGTTATCTTATCGCTTACTACTATATTTGCATTTATTTGGACTGGCTTCAATTTCTTATTAAGGTACTTTCTTTCAACTCAAATATCAGTCAATTCTGTAGAGTTAGCTAGCCAAGTCAATGCGGCTAATACGTCTGAATTAATTAAGATGTCCGCCTCACTTCAAGACAAACTTCTCATTGCAGGCTTATTGATACCCTTGATATTAGTCATTCTATTATTGGCCTTAGGAAAGTTATCATCAATTCGCTTTACACCAGCATATAGTTTAGGCTTTATTATATCAGGCTCCTTAATGATTGTTGGTTATTATTTTGCAACCAATATTATGTATGGCAATTACATTTTACCAATCTTTGATATTCCTTTGAATATCCTTCAATTCCTTGGTGGTATTATCATTGCTCATTTATTATTACCAGTATCCCTGATCATTCAAGCTACAATGAAAAAACAAGTACTATAATATGTAGAACGATTGCAATTGCATTTAATACGATTCCCAAATGTGAGAAAAATTTAAATCTATCTTTTTGGGTTTCTCCGATAATACCATAAACTATTCCCACTAGGCTTAGTGCAATTGCAATCGTTTCTAATATGCCAATCTTATTTTGTATAGCGATTATGCTTCTGTCCTCAAACGCAGACGTCCATACAGCTAAACCAAAAAAAACAGCCGATAGAAATCCTAGTATAGAAGATACAATTCCATGACCGTTATGAATTTTTGTTGTTAATCTCAACAGATTTTTTTTGTCTTTCATGTCTTTCCTTTCTTAGGATGTCGTAACAATTCATATATCCTATATAATAAGTTATATATTACAAACCCAATCGCACCTCCAAAAGTATTCAGAATAATATCATCTACATCAAAACTACCTACTACGAATTTAAATTGTAGTAATTCAACAATCAAGCTCACGCATGCAGAAAATAAAATAACCTTCCAAAAAGATCTTTTCTTTCTAAAAAGAATGGGTACAAAAAATCCCATAGGCATAAAGGCTACTACATTCCCGATAATATTGATAATCAAAGTCTTTGTATTCACATAGTCTCTATAAATAATATAATTCGAAATCGTTTTAAAGGGTAGCAAATTATATTCTCTAGGCACTCCAAGCGTTCTACCAAAAGATGGGGATAGAAAAAGCAAGTATGCTAAAAAGAAAAGATATAAATAAAACAACAAAACGCAAAGCATCCTTGCACTTTTTTTAAATTGAACTGAAAAAATCATGTATTTCCTCCAACACTTCAAGCCTATCCAATAAGATGATTTTTTGCACGTAACGCCTTCGCACCGAATACGATGGAAATTGTTCCGACTGCTATTCCAATTACGATTAAGATAATGCCCACTACAATGCCTGCCGCACCAGCATCAGCAATCTTTTTATATATTTTTTCGTTATATTCTACCACTCAAATTCACCTCTCTTACGTATAATCAATCATAAGCCTTCATTCATCATTCTATTATAGCACTTTACAAATGAAATTCAATTTAATTTTTTATTATTCACTAGAGAATCATAATTCATATATACTGATATCTTAACATATTCGAAGTATTGATACAACGGCATATGTGTTTTGTAGGTTAATTATCATTAAAATTCTGTGTATTCGGACTACCTTCAATATACACCTCTACTTTAATGTCTATCTTGGTTCTTCCAAGAACATCTTTACTAGATTCCTTTGGATATTTTCTCATAAACGTTGCTTGTACGTCAAACACATCAATACCCTTATTTTTATATTCCTGAAACAAAGCCTCACTCTCTTCGGTAATCTTTTTCTTCACTTCAGCTTCTAGTTTTTTCCGAATTTCTTGATCTGTTAAATCAATGATCTTTTGAGTCTCATTAAAGGATAATTTAAATGAAAGCTCTTTACTAAAGTGAATCACATTTTCTATTTTTCCATCATATTTGATCTCTGTTTTTATTTTGTTTTCAAGTAATGTTAAGGATACATACTTCCCCTTCATCTGCGGATTAGGTATCGTGATAAATCCATTTGTCTTTTCTTCCATGGTAAGAGTATACACTCTCATATCATGTTTTGTTAATTTATCTACCATTTTATCTTCTACAATAACAGCTCCTTCGTATATCACAACCTCTGATGGCTCTTCTCCCTCCATCTTAATTATATTTAAAATATCTGTTTTAGCTCCAATCGTTCTTAAATTGGCATATTCAAAAAGTCTTTCCGGATAATGAATAGAAATGGCAAACTCATTTCTTACCAATTCTTCTAAATATAATCCTAAAAATTCTTCTTGTCTAATTTTGGTATCCATAAGCTTTTTGGGATCCCCTTCATAAATCATTACATAAGGTCTTAATAGAAATTCTTGATCCCTAATAAACATACCCAAGAAATTGTCTATTCCATACTTTGCAGCCTTATCGGTAAAAATAAGCATTTTATTATGTATGGTATTCACTCTATAAGAAGCCTTTTGATTAATATCTGATATGGCTTCTGATATCGTATCTCCTCTTCCTTCAAGTATAAATCGGGCACCCATTTCACCCGCTTTCTCTTGACTATAAAGCGAACGAAATAACTCCATAGTAACAATAGGCTTGTTATTCTCATCTATATCAATTATCGTTACAAGCGTAAACATGGTAAGGTTGGCATCTTCATAACTCGCGCACCCTACAAAATAAAATGTTAAAATTATCATAAAAAATATTATTTTTTTCATCTTTTTTCATCCTTTGTTAAGCTCGAATTAGAAATGTTATGCAAAAATCCTCGACTCATAACATCTTTTTTCTTATACTTACTTAGAGTACCTAATGGAAATAAATAAGGATAGCCACAAGTTGTAATCCCTGCAAGATGAGAACAATAAATTGCAAACATAATATAAAAACCTGGTAGCCCGAATATTGTTGAAGCAATAATGAATAAATTAGCCCATAAAACAATTGCAAGTGACATGGTGGGAATCAAAAATGTTGTAATCGCAGATAAAGAGACAACTAATACAGTGATTGTAGACGCAAGCCCCGATGCAACAGCAACATCTCCTAAAATTAGTGCTCCAACAATACTAATGGATTGCCCAATTGGTTGAGGAAGTCTAATACCTGCTTCTCTTAACACTTGAAAAAAAAACATGAGTAAAAGAACTTCTATAAATGTAGGAAAAGGGACACCGGCTCTAGCAATCGCTAATCTAAAGATCAGCATTCTAGGTATAAGACTAAAATGGTGGGTGGTAAGTGCAATATATAAGCCAGGTAAAAGCAATGCAATTCCAAAGGCTATCCACCTTAAAGCTCTGATGTAATTTGCTACATATATATTCAAATTATAATCATTAGGAGATTGAAAGTTTTCCAAAAAAAAGAAGGGTGCTGTTACAGCAGAAGATTCCCCCTGCATCAAAATTCCAACTCTACCTTCGGAAACTTTGGATACAAAAATATCCGGCTTTTCCGTATATCCTATCGTATCAAAGGAAGAACTTCTAGTTTCCAATTGCTCAATGATGTAGTTGCTCTGGAAAGTAAAATCAATTTTCATTTTATTGATTTCAGATCTAATATATTGTACAAGTTCCTCTTGGGCCACATTTTTAATATAGACAATAATCACATCAAATTCAGCTTTTTCTCCAATATAAATTTTTTCAAATTTTAAATCTTTGTCCTTAAGTCTTTTTCTTATCAGTGAGACATTAATTAAAATATTCTCAGTAAATCCTTCTCTTGGCCCTTTTAATACCGCTTCTGCTGGAGGGATTTCAATATTCCTAGAGGCAAGCTTTTTAACCTCGCAACAGATAACATCTTCCAGAAATTCAAAAAGAATTACCGCATGTCCATTTAATAAATGTGTCACAGCATCCTTCTCATTTTTGATATTTTCTACAACATTATTCGTAATAACTTGGCTTTTATAGACCTCAATGTCTCTAGAATTTATTTTTTTATCTAGCAATGGTACTATAATATTCTTACTAATTTCTTCTCCATCACAAATTGATGTCATGAATACTACATACACACCCCCAAGTTCTAGTTCAAGTGGTCTAAAGGTAAGATCAAAATTACCTCCCAGTTGATTATTTATATAGTTTATATATTGTTTATAAATTTCCATCACCCACTTCAATTAAATTAAGTAACCTCCTTGGAATTGGCTACACCTTACATCAAACATAAGATTATTGTTTCTCTATCATAAGAATAATATTCAAATATTGGGAAATGATTTAAGCAGTATTAAATTTTATTGGGGGTACTCATTCATGGATAAATTTACTTCTAAGCATTTAGGATTTGTTATCGTTGGGGTTGCTGTTGTTTCTTTAAAATCCTATCCATCTTTATTCACTAGAAATGGTGGCAGAGATACCTGGATCGCTATGGGAGTAGGATGTATATTGTCACTCTTTTATCTTCTATTTATGTTGCATATTTTTAAAAAAAGCAACTATCTCAGTCTAGTTGACATTTATACTGCTGCTGTCGGCAAATGGATCGGCCGTTTATTCTTATTTTTATTTATAGGGACTATTTTTTTAACTTTAGTTGAAAGTGCAAGTGTTGAAGCCAACTCTATGCATACCAATATGCTCCTTGGAACCCCGAGTTGGATGTTGCTATTGTTCTTCATTCCTCCAGCACTCTACACCGTGAAAAAAGGTATTGCTTCCATAATGACCATTACCTTAATTTCAATGGTTTTAGTCAGTTTATCAGGAATAAACCTATCCATTCTAACTGCCTCCTATAAACACTTTAATTATATATTACCTATATTAGAAAATGGAGTTACAAAAGGGCTAATTCTTTCCATGTTACAGATTTTAGGTGTTTATGGTTGTGTCTCTATAATATTCCCCTATATTACTGATATAAAAGATCGAAAGCATATGATCAAACATCAAATGATTGCTATGATCTTTGTAATTCAAATGGAATTTGTAGCAATGGCTGGGGTTATAATGACTTTTAATATTGATTTGCTCAATACGATGTCCTATCCTAAACTTCTTCAAACCCAACTAATCAGTCAATATCAATTTCTAGAGTTTGGAGAGCTTTTTGTTATGCTCCAAATGGTTGGTGGCTGGTTTATTAAATATGTTCTAAGCTTTGTTGCACTTGTTAAACTAATCGAATCCATAAAACTCGAAATTAAATATCTCTCCTACTGGGTTAGTGTTTTGTGTTTTGTTTGTTCTTCTTTTATTTCACGCAATTTATTTTTACTTTTTGAGTTTTTAAATTATTATTCCTATATTTGTCTTATCAACTTTATTATTATTCCATTTCTTATATTTATGATTTATGCTTTAAGAGGCTTTCCGAATGCTGCACCTCTCCCGGCTCCAGAAACGCATCATTCAAAAAAACTCCGTTGAGCATTCAGTTAAAAAAACAAACAACGTTACTCACGTTGTTTGTTTAAATTTTATTCTTGTTATGCTATTCATTCTTTACTACTATATCGTCCATTGATCATGAATAATCCCTACTAAATACCAAGTGCCATCCACATCTTCAAATACTAGCCTTAAGCTTTTCCAGTCCATACCTGCATATTGGGCATCAAAACCAGCAAAATGGAATTCAACAAAGCTCTCATTTGGGTATGCTTGATTTAGATTATTAACCATGTTACCTGAAGTACCAATAATTGTATTGTTTCCTATCGTATTCGCATTTACAAAATCAACATCATAAATAAATTCATCATAATAATCACTAAAGGTAGCATTGATTGGATCTCCACTACCATCATATTCACCCCAAGTATAAACTTGAGTGTTTTCTAGAAGTCCCACCATATCTTGAGCAGTAAAAACCAAATTGGTCTGTATTTCTATATACGAATAGGGTGTAATTCTTACCCCTTTATCCGGGTGAATATAGTTGGCTAAGCTATTCATATCCTTGTTCTTCAATATGTTTATTACTGTGAAGGCTTGATTGAGCACTGAATTAGATCCAGTATTTAATTGCACTTCATATTCAGCTACTTTCTTTTCTAAGGCCTGCATTTTTTCATCATTTGTTTTAATCATTGTATTTAACGTATCCACTTGCTCTTCTTTAAGCTTAAGTTCCCCTTTTAAGCTTTTCACTTCATCTTTATTGGTACATCCAGCCAAATACATACTGATGAATAATAACACTAAAATCATATAATGCACTTTAAACTTCACATCAATTCCTCCTAATAGTTTCACTGTGTATGATAACATTCTAAGCATTTTTTGTCGAATTGTCTAGCTTAACTTTATTTCTTTAATGCTAATATCACCTTAACCCAAAAAAATTATCCCCCGAATTGAAAGATAATTTTTTATAGCAACATTACTTCACTAAAATATATTCATCGTTAACCAAATCCCATTCATAGATTTCACCTGATAATCGGTCAAAATAATACCATCCTAATGTGGCAATATGATCTTCATAATTTTCAAATACTCTAAGCACATAAAAGTCTCTGTTATTCATCGTTTCCATTCGATCTTCTGATACACTAAATTTCTGATATTTCCCAACCAACTTATCAGCAAGTATGTTGATTGCTTCTTCTGAGCTATAGCCATTTCCATTATTTGAAGAAGTCGTACTCTTTGAGTCAGTATTTCCAGAAAGTGTATCGTCATTAGAATTGGCGTTTTCTTTCGTCCATTTGCTGGAAAAATTCTTACCTCCAAAATCTTGAATGCAAGTCAATGAATCACCCTTTACGATAATTTTCATCAAATAATCTTCATCGACGCCTTCAAGCTCCTCGAAGTAAATATGAAATGTCATTGCATTTTCATTTTCATCATATGTAGTAGAATCATAGGATGAAATGGATAAAAATTCGCTTTGCATTACCCCGACCAAAACTTTGCCTGGTTCAAAAACAAGAATATTACCATTACCATCCACCCATGGTTGGTTATTTAACGATTTAATAAATTGATCTTCTTTCATCCTAGAAGGTTCATTTGCATTAAGTTGTGCTTCTTCGGATTGTTCAGCCTTCTCTTCATCTGCCACATTTTCGGATTCTTTTTGCTGTAATTCTTCCAGCTCAGCTTTTATTTTGCGACTTTTTGTTTTGCTGTAGCCTTCTTCTAATAATTGAATTGCTTCATCAAAGTCCCCGTCTTTCACTAACTGTTTTGCAAAAGCAGTATAGGTATCTTCTAGACCCTCTAAGGCTTCACCATTTTTGTTCTCAACGTCTAAGACCTTTTCAAATGCAGGTATTGCTTCTTTATAATCCTCTTCCAATAAATATTGATTCGCTCGATCAATAGCTTTATCAATTTTAACTGTTTTAATAATAGATGGAATAAAGAATGCTAATCCGATACCTACTGATAGGCAGACTCCAACTAATACAAATATAATAATTAATTTCTTGCTTTTCATTACAACCCTCCTCAATAATCAAAATTAGAATGAGTTTATTATATTATACAACTAACAAATATAATACAAGTAATCGGGTTATTTTGCAATCTTTATTTGATTCCATTAAAGCAAGTATCAATATGCTTGTTTTCGAACTTTGACTTCGTCATGAACGCCACAACTAAGGTTACTAAAATCGAAATAGCAAGTGAGATAATAATTGGATCTACAACAGCTAAATTATTGCCAGCAGGAACTAAAGTATCTTTACCAAATAATAAAGAACAAATCTTTAACACCGCAGATTCCTTCGTATGTATAAACATCATCCATAAAACACTTGTTATAAATCCAGCACACATTCCTGAAACTGCTGCTACTTTAGAAAGCTTTTTAAAATATAACGCTCCTACATATAAAGGTAAAAAGGCAGCGGCACATACTCCGAAGAAGAGTCCAGTACTTATGGCAATCGCACCATCCCAAATGGTTGGCAAAATATATGCTAGAAGCATAGTGATTAATATTGCTACTAACATACCACCTCTCATTACAAGCATCAATTTCTTTTCATCATCATCTTTTGGTGGAAATAAATCTCTTCCAACCGCAGTACCAATGGCATGGAACTGTGAGCTGATTGTAGACATTCCCGCAGCAACAACTACAACAAAGAAGACAGCCATAAACCATTCTGGCATAAAGGTTTGTAAAAATACTGGAATAACGTTATCAGTTCCTTTGGCTGCAACTACAGCTATTTGGCCAAATTTTTCGAAAAAATATACATTTGAAAGTGGTCCAACTATAAAAGCAACACCTGTCATCATCAATATAAAAACACCACCCGCTGGAACAGCTCTATTGATTTCGCGATTGCTTTTTACCGTCATAAATCTTACAACGAGCTGTGGTTGTGCTAAAACACCAATTCCTACTCCCATAACAATAGAAGAAACAACAACCCACCAATTTGTTGATAAGAAGGTTGGCATCGCAGTCCAACCATTGAATCCTGGTGGAACTTTTAATTGTTCAAGCACAGCTGGATTGCTCATTAAGTTGGTCAACTTTTGATGTGCTGCACTTACACCACCTAATCCATGATAAACAGAAATAAGCAATATTGCCATACCTATAAACATAAGACTACCTTGGAAAGCATCAGAATACATAACGCCTTTTATTCCACCAAAGAAAACATAGATTGCAACAACAATTGCAAAGAAAAAAAGCGCAGCGTTATAGTTAACGCCAAGACTCCACTCAATGAATTTTGCCGCTCCAATCATAACCGCAGCTGTATAAACTGGCATAAGGAAGAATATAACCGATCCTGCAAACTTTTGAATAAATACAGATTGATACCTTCTACCAATAAATTCTGGAAAAGTATGCGCATCTAAATTGTGTCCCATTTTCCTTGTTCTTTTTCCAAACAATATAAATGCAATCATGATTCCAAAAAAGATGTTCATAAAGGTTAACCAAAGTAAACTCATACCAAATAATGCTGATGTACCTCCGAATCCAATGATGGCTGAAGTACTAATAAAAGTAGCACCATAGGACAAGGCCATTACCATTGGATGTATTTCTCTTCCGCCAATCATATAATCTTTAGAGTTTTTGGTATGCCTATAGCCTAAGTACCCCAGATATCCAGTAACACCTAGATATAAAAATGTAAATAGTACCTTCAATGTCATAATAATAATCCTCCTATGATCGATCCCTTTCTTTTATTATAATAAATCATTAATTTTGTTCTCATTTTCTTCCCAGATTAACTCCTCATTAATCTCATCAGTTTCTTTTTCTTGCCCCTTATTCCAATTTATTACCCCATAAATAACACAAAATAATGCACACAATACACATAAAGTAAACACGAGGAAAATATTAAAATCTTGAATACCTAACATAATCTTTCCACCTTTCAAATTAAACTCATTATTTTATTCCATTAAAACAAGTCTCAATATGTTTATTTTCAAATTTCGACTTAGTTATAAGAGCTACCACAATTGTTACTAAAATTGAAACGGTCAGAGAAATAATAATAGGATCTACAACTGCTAAATTGCTGCCTACAGGAGTTAAGGTATCTTTGCCTGTTAAAAAAGAACAGACCTTTAATACTGCTGATTCCTTCGTATGTATAAACATCATCCAAAGTATACTTGTAGTAAACCCAGCACTCATACCTGCTATTGCAGCGTATTTCGAAAGTTTTTTAAAATACAAAGCGCCTATATATAAAGGTAAAAATGCTGCAGCACATACACCAAAAAATAGTCCTGTACTGATTGCTATAGCACCATCCCAAATAGAAGGCAAAACAAAGGCAAGGAGAACCGTCATCAATATGGCAATTAGCATACCAATTCTCATAACCAGCATCATTTTTTGCTCCTTTTCTTCTTTGTTTGGAAATAAATCTCGGCCAACTGCAGTACCTATCGCATGAAACTGGGAACTTAAGGTTGACATTCCAGCTGCTACTACTACCACAAAAAATACTGCCATAAACCACTCTGGCATAAACGTTTGAAGAAATAATGGTATAACATTATCTGTTCCTTTTGCAGCAACTACTGCTATTTGTTCATATTTTTCAAAGAAATAGACATTTGATAAGGAACCTACTATATATGCAACTCCAGTCATTATTAAAATAAAGACTCCTCCTGCAGGAACGGCTCTATTGATTTCACGATTGCTTTTCACTGTCATAAATCTTACAACCAATTGTGGTTGTGCCAATGCACCTATACCTACCCCTAAAATAATAGAAGATACTACAATCCACCAGTTCGTAGAAAGAAAGCTTGGCATTGAAGTCCAACCTCTAAAACCTGGTGGTACCTTTAGTTGTTCTAAGACAGCAGGATTACTCATTAAATCGGTCAATTTTTGATGTGCCTGCGATATTCCACCCAATCCTTGATAAACCCATACAAGTAAAATGATCATACCAACAAACATAAGCCCACCTTGAAAGGCATCTGAATACATTACCCCTTTTAGTCCACCAAAAAAAACATATACACCTACAATGATTGCAAAGAAAAACAATGCTATATTATAGTTGACACCTAAACTCCATTCAATAAACTTAGATGCACCAATCATTACTGCTGCTGCATAAATTGGCATTAGAAAAAAAATGACTAAGCCAGCAAATTTTTGAATGAAAACAGATTGAAATCTTCTTCCAATAAATTCTGGAAAAGTATGCGCATCTAAATTGTGTCCCATTTTTCTAGTCCTTTTTCCAAAAACAATAAATGCAATGATAATTCCAAATACGATATTCATTAGCGTTAACCAGAGCAAGCTCATCCCAAATACAGATGATGTCCCACCAAAACCGATGATTGCAGAAGTACTGATAAAGGTTGCTCCATAGGATATAGCCATAATCATTGGATGGATTTCTCTACCCCCAATGAGGTAGTCATTCGAATTTTTGGTATGCTTAAAACCTAAATAACCAAGAAATCCTGTAATTCCTAAATACAATATTGTGAAAATAATTTTTAAAGTCATAACAATAATCCTCCCATTTTATTGCCTTATTCTATTATAATAAATCATTTATTTTGTTATCTTTTTCTTCCCATAATAACTCTTCCTTTATTTCATCCATTTCTTTTTCTTGACCTTTATTCCAGTTTAATACACCATAAACAACACAAAATAACGCACTTATTACACATAAAGAAAATACTAGGAAAATATTCAAATCTTGAATGCCTAACATAATCTCCCCACCTTTCGAAATTAGCTTTACCGCTTTTTAACTACGTCACTTTAAAGCACTATATTATTAAATAGTATATATGAATTCCCATTTTATGTCAATAACTTGAGAAATTTCTATCCAAAAATAAATCTCAATTGAATCGACTTTTTAAGCAAATTATCTTATGTTTTTTTCCTTGGATTTGCTTTTCATGGCAGATTTTAAATAATGTCTAATTTAGTAAGTAAAAACAATATCAATTAGGAAATTTCTTACAAAATACTTTCCAAATCAACCGTAACCACTAATTGAATTGCTACTAATGTTGATATAAATATGGTATAATAGTACTGAGCGCGTTGCTCTATTACGTTTTTAAAGGAGTAAACATTGTTATGCATAAAACCAAAATTATTTGTACTATAGGGCCAGCCAGTGATACACCGGAAATTTTCAGAGAACTCGTATTAAATGGTCTTAGCATTGCAAGAATTAACTTATCTCATGGAGATCAGCCTTATATTCAGCATAGAATTAATGTAATAAAACAAGTTAGAGAAGAACTTAATATTCCTGTAGCCATATTATTAGACACACGTGGCCCAGAAATCCGAACAAAAAGTTTTGTCGACGGTAAAGCTACGCTTGTAGCTGGCAAAGAAATCACCCTATATAATGGTGATTTTGATGGAACAGAAGAAAGCTTCTGCATTACCTATAACAAATTATATAAAGACGTTTCTAAAGGCAATATTATTTTATTAGACGATGGTTTAATTGAACTGGAAGTTATCGATGTGAAAGACAAGGCGATTCATTGTCTCATCAAAAATGGTGGCGTTTTAAAAAATAAAAAAGGCATTAATGTACCAGGTGTTTTCATTAATTTACCTGCATTAACCCAAGACGATATTGATGATATCCTTTTTGGAGTTAAGCTTGATGTGGACTTTATTGCTGCTTCTTTTATTCGAAAAGCAAGTGATGTTCTTGAAATCAAAGAGCTTTTAACAAAAAATGGTGGCGAAGGCATCCAAATTATCTCTAAAATCGAAAGTCAAGAAGGCGTAGATAATATTGATGAAATCATTGCTGTTTCAGATGCAATTATGATTGCTAGAGGTGATTTAGGAGTCGAAATACCAACCGAACTGATTCCTTTAACTCAGAAAATGATTATTGAAAAATGCAACATTACTGATGTACCTGTAATTACTGCAACTCAAATGCTTGATTCTATGATTGTAAATCCTAGACCAACAAGAGCAGAAGTATCTGACGTTGCCAATGCTGTACTTGACGGGACAGATGCCATCATGCTTTCTGGTGAAACAGCTGCTGGCGCTTATCCAATAGAAGCTGTAAAGGTTATGAGAAAAGTTGCTCAGGCTTCAGAAGATTCCCTAAACTATAAACAAATGCTAATAAGAATCTCTAAAGTTCAAGACAATAATATAGCAAATGCAGTAAGCTACTCTACTTGTAGTACAGCTATGAATTTAAATGCGAAAGCAATCATTTGTCCGACACATAGCGGAAAAACAGTTAGACTGATTGCGATGTTTAGGCCAAGTGTTCCTATCATAGCTTTAACAACAAACGAGAGAACACAAAGACAAATGCAGTTGAGTTGGGGCGTTATTCCTATTCTTATTGCAGAAGAAACTTCTTCTGATGTTTTGTTTTATAAATCTATTCAAAAGGCAAAATCTATGGGCCTAGTGGCTCCAAAGGATTTGGTTATTATAACTGCTGGTATTCCTCTTGGGGTAGCTGGTTCGACGAATCTTATGAAGGTTCAGGAAGTTGAGTAAAAAGTGATGAAGTAGTTATAAAGTAAAGTTGTCGACAAAAGGGTTATATATACATGTTTTTTCCGCTCTGTTGCACCATCCTGGTGCAAAGTCGCGCGCTGCGCCATCCATGGCTCCGCTGTCAAACATATATATATAACCCTTTTGTCTCTGTAATGTTTCCTATTAAACAAGAAAATCGGCTGCGCAGCGTTAAATAACATTGTTATTTATACGCCGAGTTAAAACTCTCGTTACCTATCTGCCACTTTTCCAATTGCATATGCATATCTATCCTTGTAAACAAAAAAATAGCTAGCTATTAGCATAAAATATTACTAGTAAAGAAATCATTATGAAATAATGATACCGGTTTTTGACAATTCAATGAGAAGCAGAGACAAAAGCATTTTTTCTTCTAGATTAATACAAAAGGCAGTAAGTGTTCATTTTTCGCTAGACCGGCCGAAGGGTAAGGCCAGAAAAATGAACACTTACTGCCTAATAATGAATACACCTATCAGAAAAAATGCTTTTGTCGACAGTCTAACTCATTATGTTGTCTATTCTATTGCTTTACCTCTTCAATGGTATTAGGTGCGTTTTTTGATTTGATTGCTCTGTTAAGATAAGCGGCAACGATGGCGGTGAAAGGTATTGTGATAACAAGACCAATGGTGCCTGCGAGGGCTCTTACGATTTCTACTACGATCATGTCGTAATTTATAGTTTCTATCAGTGGCTTATTATAAGCAAGTATTAAGATTAATATGTTTAGGGAGGAGCCAGTATACGCTAGAATTAAGGTGTTTACCATTGTACCCATGATGTCTCTGCCTATATTCATACCTGATTGAAATAGTTGCTTGATTCCCATATTAGGATTTGCTGCTTTTACTTCAACAATTGAGGAAGATATGGACATACTAACATCCATGACTGCGCCTAAAGCACCTAATAGGATTGATGCAAAAAGAAGGCCACTAAAATTAAATTGCGTACCTTGGGGGATAAATGTAAGTTGTTGAACCTCTTCATAGGTAAAACCAATTAGCTTTGCATAATTGCTGAAGGTATATGCTAAAACACCTGCTACAAGCACACCTGCTAGAGTACCAAGGATGGAGGTTAAAGTTTTTTTGCTAAAACCACTTATAATCATGATAGTCGTAATTGAAATTAACGTAGCAATCAGAACTGACAATATAATTGGGTCATCTCCCAATAATATTCTTGGCAAGAAAACCTTTAGTACCAATACTACAGTTAATATAAGTGAAATCAATGCTTTTAAACCTTTTAATCTTCCTATAGCTACTACCAATATTATAAAAATCGCAATTAAGTAAATAATAAATCTGTCTCTTTTATAGCTTACTATGTAGGCATTGGATACGATGGTTTTACTTTCATCCAATTCAAGATATAGCAAAACCTCATCACCTACATGGGCTTCAATATGAGGCGTGGAACTTTCAAAAACATCCTCAATATTTATTTTTTGATCTTTATAACGTGCATCTGTTATGATCGCAACATATTTTATGCTTGTGGTTTCATAGCCCGTATTGTTCTTTGTTGTTTTACCTAATTCTTCAGTTATTTTCGCGCTATACAGTTCGCCCTCTGGGTTCAAATGGTTCCCTTTGGTTGGTTGTATTAGAACCCACACTAAAATACCAACAGCTAAGATAGCAATTCCATATTTCATCCATTCTTTTTTTAGATTCATTCTCTTCACCATACCTAACTGCTGTGTCTTTTGATAATTTTAAGCCTTGTAAATTCTTCTCGTTCCTTTTCTTCTAAGGCATTTTGTATATCTTTTGTTAATTTCTCATAACGTGGAATCATAATATTTGTTAAGGCATTGGCTCTTTTTTGAGTTCTCTTAATATTGATTGCCAATCTATAAATAGCATTTTCAAACTCAGCCAAATCTATTGATAAATGCTTCACTTTTTCAAACTTATGATAGGCATCGTCCAAAGAAATGGTGGTTCTTGCAAATCCATACTGTGGTTTTAAAGACTCTTTGGGCATGCTCAACATTGGTATTTCTACCCCCATTATACTTCGAACCTTTATTTCCACTCGATCTTCTTCCTCAACTGATTGTCCAATTTGTTCCACAGTATTAATACCAATAGCAATATTTGCTTGTTGTAAGGCTTGATATGCCTGTCTAAAAGTGGTATCAATTTGAGCTTGAATTTCTTCAGCCTTAGCTATCAATGCCATCATTTCAGTAACCAAAATGGTTCTTTTTTTGTCTAATAAGTCATAGCCTTGTCTCGACAAGGCAAGTGTATTTTTTGCAACTATTAAATTACCCTTGGTTGGAAATAAAGTGTTTTCCAAAATGCATCACTTTCCTTTTTATAACGGATTGGGTTAGTTCATTTAAGCTTTGGGTTTATAATATTTATCAAGCACTTCCTCACCCATTCGGTCTAGCTCTTCTCTTGGTAAGAGTCCTAACAACTCCCAACCAATGTCTAAGGTACCATCCATAATTCTATTCTCATCTTTTGTTTGAGCTACAAATCTTTCCTCAAAATTTCTGCCAAAAGTCATATAGCGTTTATCCATTTCAGATAATTCATCTTCCCCGATAACGGATGCCAATGCCTTTACTTCCTGTACATGGGCATAAGAAGCAAAAAGTTGATTCGCGATTTGCGGATGATCATCTCTTGTAAATCCATGACCTATACCATCCTTCATAAGCCTCGACAAAGAAGGCAATACGATAATCGGTGGGTAAACACCTTTTTGATGTAATCCTCTGTCTAGAACAATCTGTCCTTCTGTAATATATCCTGTTAAATCAGGAATAGGATGCGTAATATCATCATTTGGCATAGTGAGTATTGGTATTTGTGTAATAGAGCCTTCTCTATCCTTTAACATACCTGCACGCTCATATAAAGAAGCTAAATCACTATACATATAACCTGGAAAGCCTTTTCTACTAGGAATTTCTCCTTTTGAGGACGAAATTTCTCTAAGAGCCTCACAGTAAGAAGTCATATCCGTTAAAATAACCAAAACATGCATATTATGTTCAAAAGCTAAATATTCTGCAGTTGTAAGAGCACATCTAGGTGTAACAATTCTTTCAACTACTGGATCATTTGCTAGATTTAAAAACATAACAACCTTTTGTAAAACTCCACTTTCTTGAAAGCTTCTTTTAAAGAAGTCTGCAACGTCGTTTTTAACTCCCATAGCAGCAAAAACGATGGCAAAATCTTTATGCTCATCAGAAGAAAGTTGGGCTTGTTTTACAATTTGAACAGCCAATTGATCATGTGGCAAACCATTACCTGAAAAAACAGGTAGCTTCTGTCCACGTATCAGTGTCGTTAATCCATCTATAGCAGAGATTCCTGTCTGTATATAATTTCTTGGATATTTTCTGGAAATTGGATTAATGGGATTTCCATTTACATCCCAGTAAACATTTGCCATAATATCGCCTAATCCATCAATAGGCCTTCCAAGTCCATCCATTGTACGTCCAAGTAACTCTTTTGATAGCCCCATTTCTAAAGCTTTTCCAACAAATCGTGTGCGAGTATTAGAACTAGACATACCTGTGGTGCCTTCAAAAACTTGTATAACGGCAATATCATCTTTGATTTCGATGACTCTACCTGCTCTTCTTTCACCATTTTCAAGGGTAATTTCAACCATCTCTTCATAAGAAGCGTCTTTAACACCTTGAACGATTACTAAGGATCCTGTAACTTCTTTGAGACCTAAATATTCAATATTCATCAGCTCTTCATCCTTTCGAAGCTTCTGTAACTTTCAATTAAACCATTACATAAGTCATCAATTTTAACATAAAGCGTATCAAAAGCTTCTAAATGTTCGTTGTCAAAATTATATTTCATTTTTACAAGTTCATCAAAAATACCAGTTTTTCTAAGCTGAGATACTGGAATACCTTTCATTAATAAATTTGCACCTTGTTCATGTAGGTATAAAATTGCTTGCATCATTTTAAATTGTTTTTCTAATGGTACAAAAGTATCCACATCATGAAAAGCATTTTGTTGTAAAAATCCTGTCCTAATTAGTTTAGATGTTTCTAATACTAATTTTTGCTCTTCAGGTAAAATATCTGCACCAATGAGCTTAACAATTTCCATGAGTTTGCTTTCTTCCTGTAATAGTCTTGCTATTTCATTTCTTACCTTGAAAAATTCAGGTGAAACTTGTTTTTCATACCAAGCTTCTAAATCATCTGTATATTCACTATAACTATTCAACCAGTTAATCGCTGGATAGTGCCTTGAGTAAGCCAATTGTCGATCAAGTGCCCAAAAGCACCTTACAAATCTCTTTGTATTCTGTGTAACAGGCTCCGAAAAGTCTCCACCTTGAGGAGATACTGCTCCGATAATGCTTACAGAACCTTCTGATTGGTTTAAGTTATCAACATATCCCGCTCTTTCATAAAATTGTGATAATCTAGATGGTAAGTATGCTGGGAACCCTTCCTCAGCTGGCATTTCTTCAAGTCTACCCGAGATTTCTCTTAGGGCTTCTGCCCAACGTGATGTTGAGTCTGCCATAACAGCCACATGATAGCCCATATCTCTAAAATATTCAGCAATTGTAATCCCTGTATAGATAGAAGCTTCACGAGCAGCTACTGGCATGTTTGAGGTATTAGCTATGAGAACGGTTCTGTCCATTAAGGGTTTCCCTGATTTCGGGTCAATGAGCTTTGGAAAATCTTCAAGTACTTCCGTAATTTCATTTCCTCTTTCACCACACCCAATATAAACAATGATATCCGCATCGCTCCATTTTGCTAACTGATGCTGCGTCATTGTCTTACCTGTACCAAAACCACCAGGTACAGCAGCTGTACCCCCTTTGGCTATAGGAAACAGTGTATCAATAATACGTTGTCCTGTTACTAAGGGTTTATCTAATCTTCTTCTATGTGCGAAGGGTCTTGGCTTTCTTACTGGCCACAGTTGAAAAAGCTTCAAATCAATAACCTCATCAAATTGGTTTTTAATTTTTACGATAACATCTTGAACTGCATAAGATCCATTTTCAGCAGCAAAAATAACTGTACCTTCTACACCAGGCTTAACCATAATTCTATGTTGTACTAGGTCAGTTTCTTGTACCAGAGCATAAATATGTCCACCCTGAACTTGATCTCCTTCATGTACTACTATGTCAACATCCCATTTTTTATCTAAATCCAAGGATTCTGTGTCCAATCCTCTACTAATAAATGATCCTGATTTTTCTTCAATTTTCTTAAGTGGTCTTTGAATCCCATCAAAAACACCACCTATAATGCCTGGCCCTAATTGTAAGGACAAAGGTTCTCCACTCGAATAAACAGGTTCCCCAACTTTTAATCCAGTGGTTGACTCATATACTTGAACAATAACATTTTCATTTTCTAGGCTGATAACTTCACCAATCAATTTCTCATTGCCTACTAAAACCATTTCAAGCATTTTAAATTGATTGCTACCTCTCACTGTTATAACTGGTCCGTTAACGCCTGCGATTTTTCCTTTTTGTTCCACATTCACACCTTCTTTGTTTCATACTTTTTACATTTCCACTTGAATTTGACAACGCTGCAAAAATGATGGTTTTTGATCTTCTAATCTCTTTGCATAAGAGTCATCAATAAATAACCGCTTGGTTTTATTCATAACCTTGCAACCCCCAAGCATTTCAATGTTTTTATTTTCTATCTTAATTTGTTCAGTAAATATCTCTTTTAATCGCTCAAGAAATTGTTCATCAGAGTAGCTAATGATGATCTCAATCTCTCCTTGTCCAATTGCTTCAATATTTTTTTTAATTGTATCAACTAGCTCATCAAAGTAACCTTCACTTTGCGTATGCGTTTTTAATTTTTCTTTAGCAGACTGAAAAACAGTATGAATAACTTCTGTTCTTTTGTTTAATAATTTCATTTTATTATCCATAATTACCTTAGACATGATTTCATTTTTTTCTTTATCTATTTTCTTCAAACTATTTTGGATAAGCGAATAGTTTTCAGTTAAGTACTCTGTCTGCCTTTTATCATATTCTATTTTATTAGCATGAATGATGTCTCCAAGCAACTCTTTTTTTTGAGCTGCGACATCCTTCATAATATCATTTGCAAAGCGTTCTAATTTTTCTTCTATAATTCTCATGATTTACACCTCATATCTTGAGTCCGATCGCTTCTCGAACATATTTAGTAATAGAATCAGGTGTTCTACCCGTTCCGTGTCTATCAGGTATTTCAACCACTAAAGGTATATGATAATTCAACTTAATATCACCAATAAGATCAGGAACCATCTTGCCTAACTTTTCGGTAATCATTAACACACCCACTTCTTTGTCTACTAGCACCTTAGCAATGGCTTGTCTAACCTCTTCAAGTTCATGAACCACTACGCCTTCAACGCCCGCAAGTCTAAAGCCTGTTCTTGTGTCAACATTATCGCTGATTAAGAACATTTTCATAAAATCACTCCTATTTTGTCATTATTGACCTAAAATCATAATAGATATAATTAATCCATAGATTGCAATACCTTCTGCAAGACCAACAAAGATTACTGTTTTACCAAGTAATTTTTCGTTTTCGCTAATTGCACCGATTGCTGCAGAACCTGAAACAGCTACTGCAATACCTGCACCTATTGATGCTAACCCTGTAGATAAAGCTGCCGCTAAATATCTAAACCCATCAATATTTGGTGTTCCTGCAAGCTCAGATCCTGCTGCTGATGCTGTTCCACCCCCAAATAAAGCCACTGCTGCTACAATCATAAGAACAAAAAAGGTTGATAAATTTACTCCTAAAAACTTTTTGACTCTATTCCCTTTTAATTCACGTTTAATACCATAGATTCCTACTCCGATCGTACTTAAAACCAATACAACTGCTAATACAATAATGATTTGCATTTACTTTTCCTCCTTGATATCTTAAGTCTTTCATTTTTAATTTTTATGTTGTTCAAATTTCTTTTTCTTAGATTTTCTTTATAGCTAAAAAGGGTTTGAATTCACTTCCTTCACCTTCAAAAAATCTACTAAATAGTTCATAATATTCAAGCCTTAATCCTTGTATCCCTACAATTAAACCTTCTAGCGCAATGATTAGAATATTACCAAATACCATGACAGCGAATTTTCCTGGTCCTCCCGCTGCCTCTGCAACCATATCAGATAACATATGAAAAGCAATGATTAGTCCGACGTGATTTAAAGCAAAAGCCCCAATTCTCATAAAGGAAATGGTGTTACTTAGTATAGCTAATATTGTTTCTATGAGTTCAAATATGGATTCTATGAAAAATCCCGTTTTATCCTCAGGCAAAAATTCTTTTCTCGTTTTGAGAAATTTTTGCAGCGGATGAGACATTAAAATAATTGCAAAAGATAGTACAATCAATAAAATCGCCGGTACTACTGTAGTTTTTAGTGCCAATGCTTTGCTCAAAACCACAAACATAATAGAGAAATAAGCAACAATGCCCACTACCCCATTTCTGTCAAAAAGCAATCGACCCATATCCTTTTTCTTTATGGCATTTATAACATTTAACACCATAGCAATTACTAAAAGCAATGCTCCAAATCCAATAGCGATAATTAGTATTGGTATTTTGTGATCCATTGGATTAATCATTGGTATGAAAGGCAATGTATGCCGTAAAAACTCTTCGTTTCCAAACAAAGATCCATAAAACAAACCTGAAATCATAGAACAAACCCCTAAGTAAATAGCTATATGTCCTAACGCAGATCCTGATTTTTTATATATATAATAACCTAATAGGGCGATCACTAGACCCTGACCCAAATCACCAAACATTACTCCAAACATAAACAAATAGGTTATCCCAACAAATACTGTAGGGTCAATTTCATGATAAGAAGGAATACCGTACATAGATACCAAAGCCTCAAAAGGTTTGAAAAATCGATTGTTCTTAAGCTTGGTAGGTGGTTTCAACCTCTTAACTGTTTCTTCCTCTTCTACTAAAAAGGAATATGCATCTGATGTCTTCATTTGTTTCACAAAAGCATCTAGATGGCTATGTGGAATCCATCCTGTAATATAAAAGGTTTCTTGTGAATGTACCGCATAATTACGTACAGTAAAAATATGATTCAGTTTAGCTATAATCCCATATAGTTTGGAAATTCTCAACTGATGATTTTGATTAAAGATATCAATCTTTTCATTAACCTGATTCAGTTCCTCCCTTAACGTCATTAGATCACTCTCAATGCCTTGGAGTGCTTCTTTAGGGTGGCCTTGCACCTCATCAGAAATCCTAATTCTAGTAAAATATAAGGAAGCAAACAAGCTATCAATTTCACCTCTAACCATATTAGGCATAAAATACATGAGAAAGACATCATCAGCTTCTCTAAACACCTCAATTACAATAAGATCTAAATTATCATTATACTGTAAAATACGTTGAAAGGATTCTTTTGGCATTTTCCCAAATCTAAATTTCATATAATCTAGCTCAAATAATTTATCAACTTCAACATCAAGATTTTGAATTGGTATGATTTGTTTCTTGATTTGTTCCTTATGTTCTACTCTTGCTTCTAAAGCTCTTTTTCTTTGAATTAAGCTATCAAAAACTTCAATATGTTCATCAAGGTCTGCCTCAACTGTCTCAAAGTCCAAAGAATCATGAACATCTTCATCAATGGAAGTTATATTAATATTCAAATCCTTACATAGTACTGATGCTTTTTTCAACAACACATCATATGGATTATATACGTCAAAAGGCATCAAACCTTTTACAGAATCTAATATCGAAAAAGCTTTAACCAGTTGAATCTCGAATGGTGTGATATTGTTCATTACAAAAGCATCGATTTCCTTTAGCGGTCCTGCGACGTTAATAAAGTACATTTTTTCTACAGCCACTATTTAACCTCCTTTCTATAATTTATGCCCAATCAATTGTTTTCTGATCTCATCAGGTGACACTTGGTAACGTACGCCCTCAATAATAGCAATGATATTATCAATTTCCATCTCTTTTATTACAATATATCCAACAATAGGTGCTAGCGAGTATGGAAAACTCTGTATGTTTTTGTACTGTACCTTTAACAAATACTTGATAAACTCATGTTCCCATTGATTAGGATCATTGCCTATATAATTTTCATAATAGGTTGTTTGGACGATTTCAATAACTTCTTGACTATTGTTTGCTTCGACCATCTTAATCAATTCTTGTTTGTTTAATTTAAAGGATAACGGAATTAAATAACGATAAAGTATTTCCTTATTAAGATCATAGTATTTTTTACCTCTATAGATCCATAGAATATTCCTCAAATCAGCTTCTGCTCCAATAATCGAACCAACGATCTCACGGTCCTTACCCTTAACTTCTTTGCTAAGCTGACTCTTTAATTTATTATAGTAATACATATCTAAAGCCATTTCTGCAGAAAACAAATCAATATGAGTTTCATCAAGTAACAATGGTTTTAAGATATCATAAAAATTCGTTCCTTTAACGCTTTGTACCAGCTCACCCACTGTTTTAGCCTTTAACGTTTCATTAAAATTGATTTTACTATACTTGCTAATAAAAAGTGTTAGTTTATCAATTTCTTCAAGTTGTTTACCCATTTGAAGCGTTCTTAACATTTTTTTTAAATCTTCAATCTCTTGCTTCCTATATACATACCGATAAATTAATTTGTCGTTTCCTTTTAGATATCTTGCGATTTTTAAAGAGTCAGAAATTTCAGCTCTATATAGGAGCATTTCGAGATTCCCTCTATGAATGTTTTTTTCATTCAAGTCCTTTAAGCTTTCTCCATAATAGGTATTGCTTTTAAGGTAAGAAGCAACTTCTGAAACACTACCTTTAACCATCATATTTTTATAATCATCTTCTGAAAGCATCTTACCTTTCATAGCTCTAATTTTAGAACTAAGATGACTATACTTAAAAATCTTTATCATAAAATCACCTCTTAAGAACGGCATCTACTAGGCTTACAGCCCATTCTTCACTCTTTTGTTCATATAACTTTTGAATGTCTTGCATTTTTGAAACACAAAAAGCTTCTTTCACTTGGGCTTCTTTTTTTACTTCATTTATTTCTGCTTCCCTTATGGTATTTATCTTTTTGTTGGTATCCTGAAGTAAGGACTCTTTCATTTTTTTTAAGCTTTGTTCTAATTCATTTTTTCGATCTAACTTCTCCTGCTCTGCACTGTCCATTACTTTTTGAGCTTGATTTTCAATATAGATAATCTTTTGAATCACTTCTTCCAAGAATTTTCAACTCCTTTTACGGTTAGATTCTTTACACTATTTATTATCATATCAAATTTCGACAATGAACTCAACAAAAATATCAATTTTTTTGTAACTTTTCCCATATTTCTGTTTTGGTTAATTCTTTAAGCTGTCTATACTCGTTTCCTTTTATTCCCTTTTCAAATCGACAAATTGATAAATACTTGCAAAAATCGCAACCTGTTTCAGTCTTTCTTTTGTAGGGATGAACAGCTAGATTGCCATCTACAATTGATGTACCTAATTCTTTTACTTTATCTGATACAAATTGTTTCAGAAGATCAAACTGTTCAAGGGAAGCAACTGAAGAGTTTTTTGTTAACTCTCCATTTATTGTTAAAGCTACTGGAATGATATCCGAGGCTTTTTCAATGCTTGCATCTATTTTTTTGATGATGTGTTGTTGATCAAGTACCAATCCCTTAAGCTTTAATTGCTTCATAATCATTCTTTCGATTTGCTTCTTATTTCGATCAGTAACATCTTTGATAATTGGATCATCGATATGAAAGTAAAAAACACCTGCAGGAATGACCCTCTTATGATCATCTTCTGCCTTTTTTAGTGATGTAACCGAATTTAAATATACAAATAATTGAAGCTGTAATCCATAATATAGAGCAACAAGATCAAAGTTCTGATTTCCTGATTTATAATCAACAACCGTTAAATAAAGAGCATCGTCCTCTTCATATCCATCTACCCTATCTACTCGTCCATTCAGCTTCATTGTTTTATTATTCGAAAAATCAATCGTCAGGGCTTCAAGCTTATCAGCATCAAATCCAAGCTCATAATCGATAGGCCTAAACTCCCCTTTGGCTATTTGATTTGCAATTGCCCATAAGGCTCTTTTGGTTACTCTAGTTAATCGTTTTACTAAGTACGTGTTTCTAGAATTACTTGTAAAAATCCCTCTGCTTTCTGCATCAATCACTTCACTCACTGCTTCTTCAACGAGTGCATCTCTCATTTCGTCTTTAAGGCCTTTCCAGTCCAAACCCCTACCTTCAATTTTTCGTGAACATTTATCGATTGCCTTATGAAATAGAATTCCAATATCTGGCATTTTTATGGAATAATCTAATCTTTCTTGCAGCCTAAGACCATAATCCATGAAATGTGAAAATGGACATTTTGCAAAAGCCTCTAGTCTTGATACACTATTATTTAGCTCATTACCGTAGATCGCTTCGACTGCTGTAGGACACAAATCAAGCTCATCATTTTTATCCGTTAAAGCTTGTTCAAAATAGCGAATAATATCGTTCCAATTTTCTTTTTTATAATACCAGCCATATAACTGTTTCAATTGCGTATCATCGGTAATAGATTCAATACTTTTTAGTTTATCAACCATTTGATAAAAGGTGGGCTTGGGTTTATTAATGATACATCTATTCATATAAATCTCGTCAAGATCAAATATTTGCATCTGTGGATACATTTTTTTAATAGAATAAAATAATAAGGATGGGCGCATTGGCTTACCTTGTAAATCAGACTTTGAATAGCTTAAATAAAGTTTTTCACTCACTCTTGAAAGTGCCATATATATGCTAAATTGTTCTTTAAAAACATTTTCCTTATTGTCTGGGGCTAATTGAATGCCTAATTTCTTCAATTGTACCCTCTCAGAATCCGAAATAATATTAGGTTTGTCTATTGTTTTAGGTACTTTACCTTCATTGAATCCTATCACAAATAGAGCCTTTGTTTCTTTAAGCCTTGTTCTTTCTAAGTCTCCAACAACCACTTGATCTAATCCTGGTGGCACTAACCCCATCTCGCATTCTTCTAAACCAGCTTGAAACAAGGCTGAATATGTCTTTGTATTCATTTTTTGATCACCTAGTATTTCTACTGTTTGATCGAGTATTTCTATAACCATTCTATATATTTGGGCGTATTCCTTTTGATACAACAATTGTCCTTCTTCTTCAAAATTGGCTTCTAGCGTATTAATTCTATTCTCAATATCAAGTGATCTCATAAATTGGAAAACACCCTTCGTTATTGTTTCAACTGTACTTTCTTTTGAATGAATAGCTTCCTTGAGTTTTATGAGTGGTATTACTATTATATCCTTTACGTTATTAATAGTGTCCATTATGCTTTTTGCATATTCAGAATCTTTGTTTATGCCGAGAAATGGGCGTTCCCAGGTTGTTATCCAAGCTTTTTGCCCTCTTATTCCATAGGCTAAAACATAATTTTCAATACGGTCCATTGCCTCTTGATCAATATTCAAAAAACCAGTTTTAATATATCTAAACATATTTGCATAATCAAAATTCTTATTGATAATATCAAAGGCTGCTGTTAACAGTTCTACTAATGGATGAAGCAATATAGCTTTCTTTTTATCCATAAAATATGGAATATCATATTGAGAAAACATTTGTTTTATAATTGTTTCATATCCGATAAGATCTCCTGATACTACTGCAATATCCTTATACCTATATCCTTTTTCATAGACTAGTTTCATAATTGAGTCTGCTACATATTGTATTTCTTTTCTCATGTTAGAAGCTTGACACATCATAAGTCCATGAGGCTTATGTAAAAAAACTTCATATGGATATCTATATATGTTTTTTTCTAAATGTGCTATTTCAAAATTGTTTTTATATCTATAAGGTTTCTCATCTTCAATCCACTTGATTGGTGCAATTTCAATGTGTTCTTTTGTCGTTATTTCAAGCAGCTGATGAAACACTTTCTTACTTTCATAAAACAATTGACTTTCATCTTCAAGATCATCTATTTGTTCTCTTGAATCAAGGGTAAGTACAATATTTACATTCTTAGACTTTTTTAATAATTCTCCAATAACCTTAACTTGGATAGGTGTAAATCCGTAGAATCCATCTATGAAAATATCAGCATCTTTTAACCATTCATTTTTAAAAATCCCTTCAATAAGTAGATCCATTGTATTTTCAGTCGTTATATATTTCTCGTTCAAATAATCCTTATATTCTTGTAGTAAAATTCCTGCATCCTTGATTTTTTCTTTGAGTAAGGTACTTGTTACTTCTTCTTTTACCTTTTCGAAACTATCATCCTGCCAATTATATTGATATAACTCTGTAAGCAGTCCCTTTAATTCCTTAACATAACCCTTTTTTCTTATATTACTATATGCGATGGTATATTTTTCTTTAGATTCTTCAACAATTTTTCTAATTACCATGCTCTTACCTGTTTCTTTTAAAAGAGTTTTATTCGCTAATGCAAGATCATCATATATTCTATAGGCAAGTCTACCAAAACTTAACACCTCAATATTCATGATACCTTTTCTTGGATGAAGCTGAATGAAGTCTTGTTGCGTCTGAAGTGTAAATTGTTCAGGAACAATAACCAAAAAGGGTGAACTTGTCTCTATCAAAGACTTTTCAATCATTAAATTATGAATATAATGCGTTTTACCTGCTCCTGAACTACCTAAAATAAATTGTAATCCCATTATTTCACCTCATAATGCATCATTGGTTTATCATTTGTTTTTCTTCAAAGTTTTCAAAAAACAATAGGGCACAAGGCTAAACACTGTTGATTAGCTTCGTGCCCCTTTGCACCTATAATATACTATTATATTCTTATTTTAGTATAAATACAACTCATAGTCGTTTAATTTTTCTACATTGACTTTATCTTTACTCTCACTTGGTACAGCAATTCTATTTGGATTGCCATCTGAAATATATTTTACGTCCTTATGGTTTTCATAGTAATTCAACCACCATTCCAGATCACCTTCTTCACCTTCTGAACCTCTAACTCTTGGACAATTATAAGGATCAAAATCAATGTGTATAGGTGCTACCATAGGACCACTTGGCCCTTCTCTAAAGCCTAGAGAATATTGATAAGGATTCCCTTCATAGGTACCATTAACAACAAATTGCCTATATGCATCTTCTGGTCTAATTCCATGAGGATAAGTAATGGTATCTACAACATAACCTGGTAGAGCACTCTTAATTAATGTATCTACCTTACCAATTTCTTCTTGAACTTGTTCGCCTGTAAGTTGAGATAGCTTAGGGTGAGTATTGGTATGGTTCCCAATTTGATAGCCATTGTCTACCAACCACTTTAAGCGTTCCTCATAGGTTCCAGCTCCTTCAAAAGCACCTTTGCCTCCGTTAATAAAAAGAATAGCTTCTTTTCCAAAATCTGGATGCGCTTTGCTAAATTCTTCAATTAAATAGATTGCGGTACCTTTTTTGGGAACCAAGTTACCACCAACCTCTTCTAATGAAAAAGTTGAGCTTAGTCCATCATCAAAAGTCAAAACGATTGGTGTAAATCCTGCTGGAATACTAATATTACTATTTTTATAATCCTCCATAGAAATCAAACGATAACCGTGATCGTACATAAAATTAAGATCTTTTATAAAATCCGCTTCTGTTCTATGATAAGGGGGTCTATCTTCAATACCATGATACATAACAACCATAATGTGTCCAGCCTCATAGGGCATAACTTCTTCATAATTAATCTCTACTACTGGTTGACTAGCCTCTTCTTGTTGAATATTCTCTTCTTCAGGAAGCGCTTCTTCAAATGTTGTATCATTTTCCTTTGGTGTTATCTCTTGCTGTTCCTTTGAACAACCCATTAATGTGAAAGCAAGTATTATTATTATGCTACTAATTATTTTCTTTTTCAAGATAATACCTCTTCTGTATTTTATTTTTTTGACTTAATGACTTTGTTCATATTTTCATGTCCCTAACAATACACTATAGTAATTAGAAGTATTTAAGTTAAGGAGGCTTTATGGGTTCAACTAAAATTTTAGTATTTCGTTTGAAGGAAATCATTTATACCGTTTTGTTCATTGCCTTGGGTGTACTCTTAATATTGTTATTGGTTTTTATGTTCTCTAAAAAAGAAAAATCTACGCCTACACTCGAATACGTACCAGGAGTATATTCCTCATCAGTTTTACTCGATAATCAGCCCATTAATGTTGAAGTTATTGTAGATAGAAATCATATCAATTCTGTGAAATTAATTGATTTAAATACTACTACCGAAACATTATTCCCACTACTAGAAGAAGCAATGAGCAACATTGAGACTCAATTAACAAGCGATGCAACAGTAGATACTTTGGAAATCAAATCTGAATTCAAGTATACCTCAGCATTGCTTCTCGAAGCCATTAATGGAGCACTGTCAAAGGCGTCGGTTGAAGCTGTACATAAATAAGGCTATAACTTCCAATTAGCCCAGTATAAATCAAGTTCTTCATTAACGATTGCAGCAAAATAACGGTCAATAATATCAAATAGCTCAGATTCATCTTCTAGCTTTATTGTAATAGAATTAGCACTCTTGCTGATTCTTTTATTTTTATCATTTGTTGTTGTAATATACTGATCAAGCTTTGCTAAAAAAACGTCTTTATGTTCCTTTGTGATTTCTTCATAGCCATTCATTTCACCCATTAATTCTTCGATAAATTGTTCTTGTGTAAATTTTATCATATAATACCACCTCGTATTCATCAATTATCTATAGCCACTAAGGTGTAGCTATCATGTTACATTGCAATTGCCAATTACCTTAAGCTTTTTTTGCAAAACATCAATTCTTAAAGGAAACTTTGGTCCAAGTTCGCCATCAATATCTGATTCTTCAAAAGATTCTAAACCTTCAAGACATTCAATATTCATCTTTTTGATTTGACAAAACACTACGTTTTTATCATCTAAATGTTCACCTGTAATTATTTTTCGAAATAAAGTTGGCAAGTAATTAAGAGCACATTCTTTTATGCCAATAAAATCCATATAACCATCATCTAAAACTGCATCCTTGGCTAGTTTATTAAAGCCTCCAGCACTTGAACCATTTAATAATAGAAATAAGAAAAAATAATCATCTATAATTTCGTCGCCAGTATCAATTTTAAACCTTATTCTTGTGAATTTAGGTAATTGTTGTACGCCTTTAATGTAATAAGCCAACTTACCTATAGTGTTTTTTAATTCAATGTCTATGTTTTGGGATATATTCGTAAACAAACCTCCACAACAAACATTAATAAAATACTCTCCATTCACCTTTCCAACATCAATTTCTCGTATGTTCATTTCGGCTAAAAGCTCAAAACACTCCGAGAAATTAAACGGAATACCTAAATGATTTGCAAAATCATTGGCAGTACCAGCCGGAATGACACCTAATGGTAAATCAATATCATTTTTCATCATTGAGTTAACAATTTGATTTACAGAACCATCACCACCTGCTACTATAATAGCTTCACATTCCGTTAGATCCTTTTCAAGTAAGCAAGTTGAAAAATCACTTGCATCTTTCGTTCTTTGTATACGAACATCGTAACCTTTATCTTGAAATACCTCAATAAAATAATCTATTTTGCTCGGAAAAATTCTTGCTCCAGCCATTGGATTATAAATCAACTGCACAAACTTACCCATTCGTTATCCCTTCTTTCTATAATATCTATAGGTTAAAAAATAAGGGTATACCTTCTCTCACCCTAATCATTATAACATATTTCCCCTAAAATCCAAAAAAATTTTTATGCTGAAAAAGCCTAAAACCATACTTGCATTTAGGCTTTTCTTCATATTTATATTATTTTGGAACGCTTTCCCAGTCCTTGAGGAATCTTTGTATACCTGTATCAGTTAATGGATGTTTAAGCATTTGCATAATTACGCTATAAGGAATTGTAGCAATATCAGAGCCCGCTTTAGCTGCATCTAAAACATGAATCGGATTTCTGATGCTTGCAGAAATGATTTCTGTTTCAATTCCATGGATATTAAAAATCTCAGCAATATCAGCAACCAAATCCATACCTACTGAACCGATATCATCAACTCTACCTAGAAATGGACTTACATAGGTTGCTCCAGCTCTAGCAGCCATGAGTGCTTGAGGAGCTGAAAAAATCAAAGTTACATTTGTTTTAATTCCTTCTTTTGAGAAAATTTTAACTGCTTTTAAGCCCTCCTGCGTAATTGGGACTTTGATAACAATATTTTTATGAATTTTACATAGTATCCTACCCTCACGTACCATACCTTCTGCATCCAAGCTTATCACCTCGGCACTGATAGGCCCCTCTACAATTCCAACTATCTCTTTCACAACTTCTTCAAAAACTCTTCCTTCTTTTGCAATCAAAGAGGGATTCGTTGTTACTCCACAAATAATTCCCATATCATTTGCTGCTCTAATTTCTTCAACATTTGCAGTATCAATAAAAATTTTCATATTAAACTCTCCTTTCGATATTTATTTATTGTGATCAAACAGAAATATGAGTAACCTATAGATTAATCAATAATTCAGCTTGTTTAACTACGTTTTCCACCGTTAATCCCATCAATTTATATACTTCATTTGCTGGTCCCGAAGCTCCAAAAGTATCAATTCCCATTACTTTTCCATTACTTCCCACATATTTATGCCAGCCCATTGTAGATCCAGCTTCAACTGCCATGATCTTACTATTTCTTGGTAAAATTGCCTCTTGATAAGAACTATCTTGTTCCTCAAACAACTTCCAAGAAGGCATACTAACTACTCTTGTAGAAATACCTTTTTCTTCCAATACTTTTGATGCTTCATAAATCAATTCAACTTCTGATCCAGAGGCTACTAAAATCAATTCTACATTTCTACTTTCTTCTTTAATGGTATACGCTCCTTGATAGAGACCTACTCCAGTCGTAGCATATTGGGTTAAATTTTGTCTTGATAACACAAGTGCAGTAGGCGTTGATTTACTTGTTAAAGCGCTATACCAGGCTGCTGCTGTTTCATTCGCATCTGCTGGCCTAATCACATTAAAATTTGGAATGCTTCGTAGCATCATAAGTTGTTCTATTGGTTGATGAGTTGGTCCATCCTCTCCAACTCCAATGCTATCATGTGTCATAATATAGATAACAGGTAATCCCATTAAAGAGGCTAGTCTCATAGATGGCTTCATATAATCACTAAATACAAAAAATCCAGCTACATATGGAATCAACCCTCCATGTAGAGCAATCCCATTTGCCATAGCTGCCATAGCATGTTCCCTTACACCGAAATGCAAATTAGAACCGCTATTGTCTTCTTTAGCAAAGTGTCCCCTATTTTCCATAATTGATTTTGTTGAAGGAGACAAATCAGCAGAACCACCAATGATATTTGGTACTATTTTTGATAATTTATTTAACACTTCATAAGAAGATACTCTAGTCGCTTTTGTACCTTCATATTTCCAGAAATCTTCATTCTTTGCTATATCTTCTAAATATTCATTATTTAGCCATTTTTGCAACTCATTTGCAGCGTCAGGATGCGCTGACTCATATTTACTATATAATACATTCCAGGTAACTTCTTGTGCTTCTAAATTAGAAATAACCTCATTCATATGTTGCTTCACCGCAGCTGGGATTGTAAACGGTTCCTCCGTCCAGCCAAAAAATTCTTTCGTTGCTATGATATTAGCATCTCCAAGTGGTTCACCATGCGCTGCTGCTTTTCCTTGCTTAGATGGGCAACCATACCCAATTAATGTATTTACCTTTATTAATGTAGGCTTATCAGTTTCTTTTTTTGCTGCTTCAATGGCTTTTTCTATAGCGTCTGTATCATTTCCATCCGTTATTTCAATTACTTGCCAACCATAAGCCTCAAATCTCATTGGTACATTTTCTCTGAAAGCAATATCTGTATTTCCTTCTATCGAAATTGAATTAGAATCATAAAATAAGATTAGTTTTCCGAGTCCAAGGGTACCTGCTAAGGAAGCAGCCTCACCTGATATTCCTTCCATTAAACATCCATCACCACATAAAGCAAAGGTATAATGATCCATAATGGCAAAATCTTGACGATTAAATTTACTTGCTAGATAACTCTCAGCCAATGCCATTCCTACTGCAGTAGCAATGCCTTGACCAAGTGGCCCAGTTGTCATCTCAACACCCGTGGTATGTCCAAATTCTGGATGACCAGGTGTTTTACTTCCAAGTTGTCTAAACTGTTTGATGTCATCCATTGTAAGACCATATTCAAATAAGTGTAACAATGAATATAAGAGCATTGAGCCATGACCTGCTGACAATACAAATCTATCTCTATTAATCCACTTAGGATTTTTAGGATTATGTTTCATTTGTTTTGCCCATAGGGTGTATGCCATTGGTGCAGCTCCCATTGGTAATCCTGGATGCCCGGAATTGGCTTTTTGAATAGCTTCCACAGATAAAATTCTGATAGCGTTTATCGTTTCTTGATCTAGATGCATTTGTTATACTCCTTCTGATATGTGAAGCTTTCTGTATTAGAAAGCTAATAATAACAAGTTTTAATAGGAAATAGTTTACAGCTGTATATTAATACACTAAAGTTTCGCTGTCAACCTTTTTATGGACTAATGCCTTATGATTCCAGAGACCTTTGTTTTAAATATTGGCAGATCTGGATTTTGTTCAATCAAATCTAAAATCTCTAAAAGTTTCTTAGAGTAGTTTCTAACAGTTGTACCTTGTTTATCCGTTTTGCTACATTCAATCATTACTAAATTATAAATTGTAGTTACATCAACTGGTGCTCTATAATGATAATGGCTACCATGAATTGCCATAATTTTTTCAGTAATTTTAAAGTAATCCTCTTGTTCAAAAGCTTTTAATTCTATGACTGGTTGTCTTAAGTTTGCAATCTGAACTTTGCCCCCCGTAATTGTTGAACCAATACGTTGGTTTAAAGCATCATAGCTTTTAAAACCTTTTTCCTCATTCATAAAAAGCTCTTTCGTACCAGCAAAAACAAACCCACATTTTTCGAGTTCTCCTGTTCCACAGGCGTCCATAATGTATCTAATATTCGCATAGGTTTTCAGTCTTGTATCTGACCTATTACCCATTACCATTTCAAGCTCGTCTACAAATACCATTATTCCAGTATATCCTATTAAGGTTAATAGTGAAATAAACCCTCTAAATACATTAATTGCATTTTCAATATCAACAGAACCCTTTACATTAAGGCGCTTTTTAAGCTCATAGGAAACATTTTTGTCTCCCTTAATCCAAGAAGCTGCAATATTTGATAGTTCATAATCATTGTTTATTTTAGCTCTTATATAAGTTAGTAATACCATGGCAAAAGCATTGTTATAATCATTTAAGGTTGCAATTACGCCATAGATGTCTTTTGTTGCAGAATTTATTTCTTTTTCCTTTTTTATGTTTTTAAGCCAGCTTTCAAAGATTTCTTCAAAACTTGTTCCTTTGCTTAAATGGTCTGACTTAATCTCAAGGTTACTCATTATTGCAGTATATAAGCCATCAAATTTGCTGAAATTAAAGCCACCTGTAATAGATAAGGATGCCACTACAAAGCCTTCACTTAATGCTTTTTGTTTTAAATAATTAAGCATAAAAGACTTTCCTGTACCGTATTCACCTTTGATAAACTTTACAGCGCTGAAACCATCATTTTTAATTCCCTCAAGTAAATAAGTTAGTTCTTCAAGTTCTTGAGTTCTTCCAACAATAAGCTCATCAAGTACAGTATCTGGTATAACGCCCATTCTTAATGCATTTAGTATTTTTGGTGTCTGATCCTTCATATGATTACCGTCCAGCTTTTTAGATTTGCTTTATCAACACTAACTGATTATACCAAAAAAAAGGCAACATTAATAGTTGCTTTCATAGTTTTTTCTAAAAATCATGTCAAATTATTTACTATTAATAATTTCTCATTTACTGTTGAAACATACCGATAACCTTCTGAGACAATGTGACATTGCCCACTTGTAAGCTCAATTATGTCATTTTTTATTTTTTCTGAAAGACTGTGGTCTAAAAAAAGCTTCACTATAACTTTTTCTGAATACAAAGTATCCTGAATGATTTGATTGCTCGTATGTAATAAGTATTCCACCTTAGGCAGCAGGTTATAATCAATTTCTAAATGAACCTTCTCACACAAAGCACTTTCATATATGTTTGCTTCCTCTAGACATGTCTTAATGGCTTCCGTATAAGCCTTAATTAATCCACCTGTTCCTAAAAGGACTCCACCAAAATATCTCGTTACTACTGCTACAACATTTTTCAGTCCTGCACCTTTCAGTACTTCAAGCATTGGTTTCCCTGCTGTACCCGATGGTTCTTTATCATCATTGAACCTTTCAATAGACTGCTCATTTAATCCAATAATATAGGCGAAACAATTGTGATTAGCATCATAATATTTCTTTTTAATGCTTTGAATATATTCTAATGCTTCGTCTTCAGATTTAACTTCTATAAGGCTGCACAGGAATTTGGATTTTTTATGAACAATTTGTTGTTGGGTTTCTTTTAGTACTGTCTTGTATTTATCAAGCATACCTTCATCCCCTATTTATCTTGACTATTATATATTTCTACCAATTTCATTTTATTATATAGATCATCAACTTCTTTTCTTTGACAGATCCTTGGATAATTTGAATATTGTGTAGCGCCTTTCACAGCTGCAATAAGTTTTATCAATTTTTCTGGTTCATATTTTCTTGCAACACCCATTGCTAATACTCCAGCAATTAAATCTTTACTTTTTGAATCATCAGGTTCTTTAACGAATATGCCATATTTTGCACTACATATTTTGTTTTTAGAGATTAAATATATATTTTTATTTTGATTATTATCATAAATCAAATATTTTATTTTATAGGTTAATGCAATCCCTCTTAGCGCTATTAATAGCAATTTTTCTTCATGAATATCCTCAAGCTCTAGTTCAGTTAAATCATTGCTATTGATTACCGCTGCATATGGATGTAGCTCTAATGTTTTCCTTAGTTCTATTCCTGATAACGAAATCACTATTTTTTGATTGTTAAGCTTTGATATAAGCATGATATCTTCAATGATTTTATTTGTAGAGCCATCTGGTATCATTTTGCTACTAATAAGAACTGTATTCGCATCTTTAATATTATTTTGAAACTTATGTTTAAGGTTCTTCATGTCGTGATCGTCAAAACCAAAATTATCATCTATAAAGGTTGTTTCTGTCATATTTATAGAATCAATTATTTTAAGCTCGGAACTTGTTTCTGTCTCTTTCCATAGTAAATCCGATTTAATTCTGCTTTTATCCATGTAATTTTTAATATAACGACCACCAATACCTCCTGCGATACCTAATACATAAGGTTCACCCTGGAGCAGTTTAATGATATATGCTGAATAAACCGCACTATCGCCTACTACTAGCCTGTAGTCTTGAATGTTGTTTGCTCCATTTATTTCTAGGCCGTCGACTATGGCTGTTTTATGAACAAATAAATTTAATGCTACTATCAGAACCACTTTTCTTCACCTCGTGTAAAAATTAATAAATTATCAATGTTACAAACCTCCGCATTTGCTACGGTTAAAATTATTATAGCTTAGTCGTTATGGAAATACAAGTGAATAACATTTTCTGTTTTGTAAATATTGGGAATTGAAAATTATGTGCTTTATGTATCCAATGTTACAAAATCTTCGCATTCGATTAAAATGGTACCTAAAAAATAGAATGATTACGTATTGTATATAAAGGACGGTGATTATATGGGTTTTGAGACTTGTAAAAATTGTGGAACTCTATTGAAAAATTCTAGAAAAGAGATAGGATATTGTAGAGATTGTCATATGAATCATATAAAAGAATATGTGATATTGAGAGAGTATCTTGAGACTCATCCAAATGCTTCGGTTATGGAGATCGTAAATCAAACAAATCTCTCTTTTCCAGTAATTAGTAGGTTTATCAAAGAAGAAGCGGTAGATATAAGCTCTAGTAAAAACAAAAGAATTATTATATAGACTAAGATTCAACCTCAAAATATGGCTAATTTTTAGTTAAATTTTATTGCATATATATTTTTTAGGTGTTTTATGCTAGTTTGTTAAAAAGACTATCTTCCCAAAGAATTTTCTTCTTGGAGAGATAGTCTTTTAAAGATTATTTCATGCCTGCGGCAGTTTTAATATTTTCTTGGTGCTTTTGATCTATTAATCCATCCTTATGTCTCGTACTGTTTTTATAATGGATATCAAAATGTCCATGCATATCATTTCCTTTTATGTAATCATAGTTTGGACCTGCACCATAAGCATCGCTTCTCCAGCTGGTTTGTACACCACCTGCTGAGTAATCGTTGCCTGCATGTGGCATTCCTGATACACTTGCTGCTACTCTTCTATTTTGATATTCAATAATTACAGGTCTACTTGTCCAACTAAAGCTTCCACCCCAGATTTCGCGCATGATTTTTGTATCGTTTGCTGTTAGCGTTTCTACATCTGCGTGATTCGCTCCAATCGTTCTTTTGGCCATAAAAGATTTTCCTGTATAAAAGTCAATTATTTTGAATTCAGCGCCAATAGGTATTAAATATTGGACAGCTGTCCACCAGTCTAAATACTCCCCATAATTAGAGCTTACTACGTCCATTTTAGGGATTTGATAAATAGGTATGGATACTTGTTGACCAATAGATAGGACCGTACTTGTAGTAGCTTTATTGAGTCTCATCAATTCGGTGGTGGGTATTCCATATTTTACACCTAAAGACCAGAAGTTATCTCCAGCCTTAATCGTATGTGTTAAGTAGGTAACTGTTATTTTTACATCTTTTGGAGCAGGATTTATTGGAGTTGTTATGTTCGGTGATGAAATTTGAACCGTTGAAGTTTGATTCGGTGAAAAACTAGGTTCTTGAATAGGGATACGAAGTTTTTGACCAATGTTGATTACTGATGATTCAGATAATCCATTAAATTTAAGAAATCCTTGTAAAGATATTCCATATTTCTTGCTCAATAACCAGGGAGTATCCCCAGATTTTACTTCGTAAATAAAATAATTATCTCCGTCAGGTATTTTAATTTGGTTGCCAGAATATAAAACTGCCTGTTCATTTGCTTGATTCAATTTCATTAACTGACTTAAATTAACTCCAAATCTTTGACTAATCTTCCAGTAAGAGTCTCCATGCTGTACCTCATATGTTGCAGCATAATTTGTATTTGTGCCTAAAATAGAAACAGTTGCCGCCAAAATCAAAAACTTTTTGAATCTTTTTTTCATAATCGGTCCTCCTTTGATGTCGTGATTATTATTTCGACATGAGAACCATATTTCTCCTTGCACAAATAATGGCAAAAAGGACATAAAAAGGGACCTGAATATTACTTAGGTCCCTTGAAAAGCTAAAAACATTTATTAAATTTTATTATACTCTAAATAATAAATCTGTATATGTTGGGTATGGCCAGTAAGCTTCGCCTACTAATGTTTCTAACGCGTCACATGGTACTCTTAAAGCAGACATAGCAACGAAAACTTTTTCTCTAAATGCAAACGCTTGATCTTCCATATGAGATATACTTGTTGCTGCTTCTATAACTGCTTCTAAATCCGTTACTTTATTTTGAGCATCAGCGATTAATGAAGATATTTTTACTAGTGAATCTTCTTGTGCTGTAGTGACTGCACTTGCAACTGCCGCTTTGATTGTGCAAATTGAATCAGCAAGTGTTGTAACATATTCGATACAAGCAGGAATGATTTCTTTTCTAGCCATTTCTATCATTGTACGAGCTTCAATGTTGATTGTTTTTGCATATTCTTCGAACATAATTTCTTGTCTAGCATCAATTTCTTCTTTGGTAAAAATTTTATGAGAAGTAAATAGCTTAACGTTTTGTTCGCTATCAAAGTAAGTTAATGCTTCAACTGTAGATTTGATATTTGGAAGGCCTCTCTTCTCTGCTTCAACAACCCAATCTTCTGAATAACCATCACCATTGAAGATAACTCTTTGATGTTCTTTGATTAACTTTGTAATGATTTCAATTAATTTTGCATTGAAATCTTTAGCTCCATCTAGCTCATCCGCAATTCTCTTTAAATGTTCAGCAACAATTGTATTTAATACAATGTTACAACCTGAAACAGATTGAGCTGAACCAACCATTCTAAATTCAAATTTATTACCAGTGAATGCAAATGGTGAAGTACGGTTTCTATCAGTAACATCTTTTGGTAAGATTGGAAGTGTAGAAACTCCAATGTTTAATACGCCTGCCTCTATACTTGCGCTTAACTTTCCAGCAATAATTTGTTCAACGATATCGTTTAACTGCTCTCCTAAGAAAATGGAGATGATAGCTGGTGGCGCTTCATTTGCACCTAATCTATGGTCATTACCTGCATTCGCAGCTGACATTCTTAGAAGTGGAGCATATTCATCTACAGCTGAAACAATTGCTGCTAGGAATATTAAAAATTGTGTATTATCATGTGGTGTTTTTCCTGGTTCAAGTAAATTCACACCTTCAACAGTTGATATTGACCAGTTATTGTGTTTTCCTGATCCATTCACGCCTGCAAATGGTTTTTCATGTAATAAACATACTAAGTCATGATGATTTGCAACCTTACACATTGTATCCATTACTAAATGGTTGTGGTCTGTTGCAATATTTGTTGTTGAGAAGATAGGCGCCATTTCATGTTGAGCAGGTGCAACTTCATTATGTTTTGTCTTTGAGGTAACTCCAAGCTTCCAGAGTTCTTCATCTAATTCTTTCATGTACGCAGAAATTCTTTCTTTGATGCTTCCAAAATAATGATCGTCTAACTCTTGGCCTTTAGGAGGCATAGCACCAAACAATGTTCTTCCACTGAAAATCAAATCTTTTCTGTCTTGATATAATTTTTTATCAATTAAAAAGTATTCTTGTTCAGGTCCAACTGTTGTCAATACTTTTTTTGTAGTTGTATTTCCAAATAATCTTAAAATTCTAAGTGCTTGTGTAGATACTGCTTCCATTGAACGTAATAATGGTGTTTTCTTATCTAATGCTTCTCCTGTATAAGAACAAAAAGCTGTAGGTATACATAATGTGTCATCTTTAATAAACGCTGGTGAAGTACAATCCCAAGCTGTGTAACCTCTTGCTTCGAAAGTTGCGCGGAGTCCACCATTTGGAAAGGATGAAGCATCTGGTTCCCCTTGAATCAATTCTTTTCCTGAAAATTCCATAACAGCTCTACCATTGCCGTTTGGAGACAAGAAAGAATCATGTTTTTCAGCAGTTTTCCCCGTCATTGGTTGGAACCAATGTGTATAATGTGTTGCACCTTTTTCAATTGCCCAATCTTTCATTGCATTTGCAACAACATTTGCAACCTCAAGCTTAAGTTGCTCTCCATCGTCGATAATTCTTTTTAATGCCTTGTAAGTATCTTTAGGAAGTCTTTCCTTCATTACTACATCACTAAAAACATTTGATCCAAAAATTTCACATACATTTGTACTCATAGTTCGTATCCTCCTTAAAATCCTAAAATTAATCTAGTTTCATATATTTGAGTGTGCTTGTTATATTTAATAGAGCACAATTCAAGACAAAATCCAAAAAAAAAAGCACTCAAGCAACCCTTGAGAACCCCATTGTTCTTAAAGTATAAAATCATCACCGATAATACTTCCTCGATAATATAGTAGTACTATATCATAATACTAATAAAAATGCAAGCATAAAAATCAATTTAATCATCATACATAAGAATAATTGCTTCAGCAATTTTAATCATTGAAATACCTTTGTCCATACTTTGCTTTTGTATTCTTCTATGCGCCTCCTCCTCTGTTAATTGCATATTTTCTATTAATAGCTTCTTTGCTTTATTAACCAGCTCTCCTTTGTCACGACCGCTTTTAAGACTCGCCACTTCATTTTCTAATTTATAAATGCTTTTTGAAGTCTTAATAAGAAGCGAAATTGTATTTAAAAGAAGTTGCTTATTACTTGGCTTAATCAATGGTGCAAAGGTAGGCTCTTGGCTAAGATTTACAAAATAGTGCAATTCATTAGATGAAATCAAAGCTATTACAGGGCAAGTTTTTTCTGAAATAAGTACTTCTGATATTTCATATCCACTTATCCCTCTCATTGAGTAATCTACTACCACTAAATCTGGATACACCGTATTCACGCGTCTTAAGAGTTCATATCCATCCTTAGTTTCTCCGATTACATTAAATCCATTTTCTATTAAGAACTGCCCAAGTTGCCGCGAGATCTTCTCATTTGAAGATCCAATAATGACTCGTATACTCATTAGCAATACACCCTTTATCAGTCTTTAGATACTTATAGTCGTCTTATTTCCATTCGCCAATTATAAAACTTCTTAGAATCAATGTTACAAAACCTCCGCATTCGCTACGGTTTCGTAACCGAATGCAAGCTTCGCCCATTCGGTTAAATCAATAACTCGAAATATACTTTTCTATTTCCCATTCATGTACCTGCGAAGAATACTCTCGCCATTCTATCATTTTTGCTTTTTCAAAGCTTTTATAAACATCACCTAATGCTTCTTGAATCACTTCATCATTTGAAAGTTCAATAATTGCTTCTTTTAAATTACTTGGCAAATGTTGATCGAGGTCGATTAGCTCCTTAACTTTTGTCAAACGTTCTGAACCTTTTATTTCTGGTGGTGCTATTTTATTTTTAATACCATTTAAGCCAGCTTTTAATATTACAGCTATAGCTAAATAGGGGTTACATGATGGATCAGGACTTCTAAGTTCTATCAATGAATTTTCGTCATTCGTGCTTGGAATTCTAATCAATGGACTTGTATTTACTTTAGACCATCCAACATAGGTAGGTGCTTCAAAACCTGGAACCAATCTTTTATAGGAGTTAACTGTTGGGTTTGTAACTGCAGTAATTGCCTTAATGTGATTCAGCAGTCCTCCTACGAAATAATAAGCTGTTTCAGATAATTTGTTTTCATCTTTAGGATCATAAAAAACATTCTTACCATTTAAATCATTTAATGCCAAATTACAATGCATTCCCGAACCATTAACCCCATATATTGGTTTTGGCATAAAAGTCGCATGAAGACCATGCTTTTGAGCTACTACTTTGACTGCAAGTTTGAAAGTAATGATATTATCTGCTGCTTCTAATGCATTACTAGCTTTAAAATCAATCTCATGTTGGCCATGTGCTTCTTCATGATGGGAGGCCTGAATTTCATAACCCATTTCTTCAAGAGTTAAAACCATGTCTCTTCTTACATTCTCTCCTAAATCAATTGGTCCAAGGTCAAAATATCCAGCTTTGTCATGAGTTTCCGTTGTTGCATGACCACTTTCATCTGTATGAAAAAGAAAAAATTCAAATTCAGGGCCTAAATTCAATTCAAAACCCATATCATTGGCTTCTTTTACAACATTTCTCAATGCTCCTCTTGGATCACCACCAAATGGAGTTCCATCAATTTTATAAATATCGCAAATAAGTCTTGCAACCTTTCCTTGATGTGGTCTCCAAGGGAAAATAGTAAAGGTAGATAAATCTGGTCTCAAATACATGTCAGATTCTTCCTCTCTAACAAAACCAGCAATAGATGAGCCATCAAAAATGATTTCATTGTTTAGAGCTTTTTCTAATTGTTCAACAGTTATGGCAACATTTTTAAGTGTACCTAAAATATCAACAAATTGAAGCCTAATAAATTTAACATCTTCTGTTTTAACTAATTTTCTAATTTCATCTTTTGAATACGAATTCTTCAACACTATTGTTTCCTCCTTATTGTGCTATTACCTAGTAAACTTTAAACCAAAAGGCATTTCATTTCTTACTAACAAGAAATCATTGAAATGCCTTCGTTTGTATTCGGTACAACCTAATTTATGTTAATGTTAGAAAACAAATTCAACATCTGATAATCTAATGTGAATTTCTTCAATTACGTCTTGTTCTTCTTGAAGATCATACGCTAAAAATGTCACGGAGAAGCGAACAAATGCTCCTGCATCATCCCAAGGAACAGTGGAAATCAATTTTTCTTTAATTAAATATTGTGAAAAGTCTTCAGCAGTTTTAAATTTAGGACCACCTTTCACACCTTTAGGAATGGATACATATAAGTAAAATGAACCTTTTGGCTTTTTAACTTCAAATCCTAATTTTTTAAGAACATTCACCAACATATCATGTCTTCTTGAATATTTAGCTGAAGTTGCTTCCGTAATCCAATGATTCTCAAGGGCATAAATTCCAGCTATTTGTATTGCTTTAAATTGACCTGAATCATTATTATCCTTAACTGCTGCAAACGCACTCACTACAAGTGGATTGCCAACAACAAAAGCAATTCTCCAGCCTGTCATATTAAAGGCCTTTGATAAGGAATGAATCTCAACACCAACTTTTTTTGCACCAGGAATGCTTAAGAAACTTAATGGCTTAACTCCATCAAAGGTTAATGCTGCATAAGCGGCATCATGAACAACAATAAGATTGTTTTCTGTTGCAAATGCTACAACCTCTTTAAAGAATGCTTTAGTAGCTGTTGCACCTGTTGGATTATTAGGATAGTTAAGATAAAGTAACTTAGCTTTTTTTAGTATTTCTTTTGGTATTGCTTTTAGCTCAGGTAAAAAATTATTTTCTTTAAGCAATGGCATGTTATAAACATCGCCACCTAACCATTTTGTCATTGTGCCCATAATAGGATAACCTGGAACTGTCATTAGCGTGATATCTCCAGGATTGATGAAGGCTTGGGCCATCATTGCAAGAGCAGGCTTAGATCCAATTGCATGGTTCACCTCAGTTTCTGCCTTTATACCTTTAACACCGTAAACATTATCTAAGTATTGTGCTGCTGCAAGTTTAAATTCGTTAATACCATTGTCAGCATAATTTCTATTTTCCCACTTTGAAGCTTCAATTGCCAATGTTTCTACTACACCAGGATCAGCCATAGCATCTGGTTCACCTACACCCATATCAATAATATCCATTTCAGGGTGAGCTAGCATTGCTGCTTGTCGTGCTCTTTTAATTTTTTCGAACTTATAAAGAACTGTACCTTTACCAAATTGATCTCCACCAATTCTGTCTGCAAAAAGCTGTTGAACATAATTATCTGCCATCTAATTGCCTCCTTTTTCTCTTAAGTTATATATTAATAGTTGAATGATTCAAATTTATGAAACACCCTAATAATCATAAATTATACTAATAATTACCAAACATTACAATACTTTGTTGCAATAAATTCCCAATGGTAGTCATCACAAATGATAAATACCAATTTTATAATAACCAGAGTCCTTCAAAAACTGTCTGAGCAGGTCCTGTCATAAATACGTGGTTCGTGTTTTCGTCCCATTCAATCATTAAATCTCCACCGATCAGGTGAAGAGTAGCTCTTCTTTTCGTTACTCCATTAAGAACGCAAGCAACCAAAGTAGCACAGGCTCCGGTTCCACAAGCCAAGGTCTCACCTGCTCCTCTCTCCCATACTCTCATATAAATGTTTTCTTCATCAACTACTTGTGCAAATTCTACATTCGTCTTTCTAGGAAATATTGGAGCAATCTCTACAATTGGTCCGACTGTTTCTAATGGGAATTTCTTCACATCATTTACAAAGGTTACTGCATGAGGATTCCCCATTGATACACAAGTAAATCCATAGATCGTGTTCAATACTTCCAGTTGTTCGTCAATAACAGGCTGTTTATTTGAAATAACCGGAATAAGGGATGCTTCTAGTATTGGTTCACCCATATCCACTTTAACTGAATATACGTTTCCTTCTTCTATCATTAAATTAAGAATCTTAATACCTGCCAAAGTTTCTATCGTAATCGTGTCCTCTTTAATCAACCCTTTGTCATATACATACTTTCCTACGCATCTAACAGCATTGCCACACATTTCAGACTCAGATCCATCAGAATTAAACATTCTCATTCTAAAATCCGCATTATTTGAGGGAAGAATAAGTACTAGCCCATCTGAACCAACACCAAAATTCCTATTACTCATTTTAATCGCTAATTCTTTAGGATTCTCTATGATCTCATCGAATCCATTTATATATATATAATCGTTGCCACAACCATGCATTTTAGTAAACTTCACTCTTACTCCTCCTTAGTGGTACTATTTAATAACACTATCTATTATAAACCACTTTTTATTAGATTTCAAGAGTTCTACAAAAAGTTATTTAACAATGTTAAGTATTTCATCTTTTGGAACATTTATATATTGATCAGGCACGTTCCCATTAATTACACGATCTACTAAAGTTAATTCCTGGCAAACCTCTACTTGTGTCTTATTTAGCGGAACAACAATTTGAATAGTCATTTCAACATCAATCCAAATTCTATGGTTTATTTGATTTATACCTGTTGCTACAAAACTACTCTTATAGTTCGTAGTAACCTTACCATATGGTAAAATGCTTACATTAATATTGGGTCCAAAATTCGAAAATACGCTTTCCCCCAATAACCGTCCAATAGGTATTGACAATACTTCTTTATCAAAACTCTCAATTTGTTTATTTATTTTGTCAACAATTTCTGAGTTCATTTGATTGATTAATACTGTATTCACACCGAATGATATCACTTCACCTTTTTCATTATAATAGTATGTAACCAACCCTTCTGTACTCGCGTTATATTCTTCAAATGTTTCGTCTACAGCTTTATTTATGATACTATTGGACATCGTACTAACCTTCATATTTGACATTGCAACAACTGTTGGCATTAGTTCGTTTTCTATATATCGAACAATTAAAACAATAAAAGCCATGAATAGGATTAGTGTAAACATTGACTTGAATCTATTACGCTCTTTTCTAGGTTTTCTACCTTTAATCACTTTTTTTGCTAAAAAGGGATGTATAAGATATGCTTTCTTTTTCTTTTTCATTACAATCACTTCTTTTGAAGTCATTATTATATATTATGCTTCTTTTTAGTTTAAGTTCCATTTAAGAGGCAAAATTTTATTGGAAAAGCATGTATTTTTTGTAACACATTATTAACAAGCTTACTTTTTATCTATATGAAATATTAAATTTGTACTAAGAATTGTTATTTTGCTTTCCCAATTGGTTATTATTTGATATAATGATTTTGTTTGAAAAGGAGGAAGAGCAATGAATTTCGAAAAAAAGTCTACCAAAAAGAAACAAGAAGCAATCAATTCGGCACCAAAAAAAAGAAACAAAAAAGTTGGTGTTACATTAATAAAAGTATTTGCATTTTCTATCTTACTAATTGGAATTATTGGAATAGCAACCGGTCTTGGAATTGTTAAGGCCATTATTGATTCAGCACCACCATTGGACTTAGATGATGTAAATCCAGAAGGCTATGCTACTATGATTTATAATCAAGAAGGCCTTGAAGTCCAAAAGCTTCATGGAGATGATGCGAATCGTATATACGCACAGCTTGATCAAATTCCTAAACATATGCAGGATGCTGTCGTTGCGATTGAAGATGAAAGATTCTGGAACCACAATGGAATAGATATTCAAGGTATCTTCAGAGCGATCTATAGAAATATTAAAAGTGGTGACATAACTGGTTCAGGTGCAAGTACATTAACTCAACAGATCATCAAAAACAATGTGCTTTCAACAGAAAAGAAATTTGAACGTAAAATTCAAGAGCAATATTTAGCAATTCAATTAGAAAAGGAAATAGATAAAAAGCAAATTTTAGAATTGTACTTAAATACTTCACCTTTTGGACGTGGTACATTAGGTGTTCAGGCTGCTGCAAATGCTTATTTTAATAAAGATATTTCTCAACTGACAATTGCAGAAGCAGCCACAATTGCAGCAATTACACAAAGACCTACTTATTACGATCCAGTAGTCAATCCTGAAAACAACAAAGATAGACAGAGAATTGTCCTCAAAAAGATGCTAGAACAAAATTATATTTCTCAAGCACAATATGATACTGCATTAGCAGAGGAGGTTTACGCTCATATACAAATTATTAATCAAGATATTGGATTACAATCTGATTACTCTTACTTTGTTGACGAAGTAATTCGAGAGGTTTTGGAGGATTTAAAGGTTCAAAAGGGTTATAGCGAAAGTGAAGCCTTCAACTTAATCTACCGTGGAGGTCTAAGTATTTACATGACCCAAGACTTAGCCATGCAAGCAATTGTAGATGAAGTGTACACTAAAGAGGATTATTTCCCTCCTGCAAGCGAAATGTATGCAGTCAGAGTTATGTATACCGTATCTGTTCTAATGTCAGACGGTACAACTAAACATCATTACGATGAATCAGAATTTAGTACCAAGGAAAAAGCAGATGCTCATATTGAAACTCTTAAGGCAGAATGGGCTAAAGAAGGCGATGAAATTATAGCTGAAAAATCATTGTTCATTCCTCAACCTCAATCCGCTATGGTTATTATGGATTACCATAATGGTCATGTAAAAGCAATTGCAGGTGGGCGTGGCGAAAAAATTGGTAACCAAACCTTTAACCGAGCAACCCAAGCAAAGAGACAGCCAGGTTCAACGTTTAAAATAGTTGCTGCTTATTTACCTGCAATTGATACTATGGGGTATACTTTAGGAACTGCTATTGATGATGTCCCTTTCACAGTATCAACCGGTGGAGGTTCCTACAGTCCTAAGAACTGGTATAACCATCAAGCATTTAATTATAGAGGTTTGACTCCATTAAGAACTGCAATAAAAGACTCTATGAATATTTGCGCAGTAAAAACGCTTTATGACATTGGTCCACAAACTGGATTTGATTATTTGATTAATTTAGGTTTTACCACTCTGGTAGATACTGAATTAGTCGATGGCAAGACCTTCACAGATAAAAACCTCGCTCTTGCATTAGGTGGTATTACTCATGGAGTTACTCCTCTTGAGTTGACTGCAGCATATGGGGCTATAGCAAACAATGGAGTTTACATTGAACCGGTGTTTTATACTAAGGTATTAAATCACAAAGGCGAAATATTATTAGAAAAAGAACCTATCACAAGAACAGTTATGAAGGAAACTACATCCTTCTTACTTACTAGTGCTATGCAATCTGTTATTACTGGCGGAACTGGTACCTTAGCTAACTTTAAGTCAATGCCAATTGCTGGGAAAACTGGAACAACTCAAGATGATGTTGACTTATTGCTTACAGCATATACACCATATTATGTTGCTACAGTATGGATGGGTTATGATCAACCAAAAACAATGAATTATAGCTTCTCTTATCACTCTGTAATATGGCGTGATGTTATGCAACGAATACATGAAGATTTACCTTACAAGGATTTCCCAAGACCAAGTGGCATCGTATCAGCATCTATCTGTACAGAATCTGGAAAATTAGCTGTTGGTGGTTTATGTGATCATGATCCAAGAGGTTCAACTATTGTTTCGGAATACTTTGCCTCTGGTACAGTTCCAACAGAAAGTTGTGATGTTCATATAAAAGCTACTATTTGTGAAAGCTCTGGCCTATTTGCTACTGAATATTGTCCAGCCGATACAAAAAAAGAAAAAATATTTATTCAAAGACCTGAACCATTGGTACCCGCTAATTGGGATTCAAGAAATCCTCCGAGAATTGCCGATCATCAATACGAATTACCTGATTCCATGGTAGGAGAGTACTGTAATATTCATGGTCCAGCATTTGAAGTTCCTGTAGTAGAATTACCAAGCGAAACAGATTTTGATCCATTGGATTTTCCCGAAAATGAAGAATCAGAAGAATAAAAAGATTAAACCAAAAAAATAAAGCCCAAATGGCTTTATTTTTTTGGTTTTGAATTAAATATTATGGAAGCTAAATAACCAAACAATATTGCTGCAGTAATTCCTGCCGATGTAGCCTTCAACCCTCCTGTAAACACCCCCAGCAAGCCGACTTTATCTACTTCCTTCATAACTCCTTCTCCTAATGCATAGCCAAACCCCATAATAGGCACAGTAGCACCAGCTCCACCAAAACTTACTACAGATTGGTATAACCCTAATCCAGTTAATATTGTACCAATTACAACATAAAGTACAACAATCCTTGCAGGTAATAACTTTGTTCTATCCATTAATACTTGAGCAATGGCACAAATAATGCCTCCAGTAATAAAAGCTTTTATATATTCCATACTTTTCACCTGTCATTTTAGTTTTCTAGTACTACCCCGTGGGCAATGCCCGGGATGCTTTCGCCTTCATTAGAACTTACCGGGCTGAGCAATGCCCCAGTAGGTATAAATAAAAGATTGTTAATTTCTTTGTCTGACATTTTCTTTAATATATATCCAGCGAGTGTAACAGCCGAACAACCGCAACCGCTACCTCCTGCATAAGTATTCTGTGTTACTGCATCAAATATTTCTATACCACAATCAATATAATTACTCCCTAAGTCATATCCTTCTTGCTTAACCAATTCTATTACGAGCTTTCTTCCATACTTACCAAGGTCACCTGTAGCAATCATATCCAAATCACTTGGTTGCTTTCCAGTGTCTTTTAGAAAGGTTACAATCGTATCTGCTGCTGCTGGTGCCATAGCTGCTCCCATATCCATAGGATCCTTCGCACCTAGATCTATAATCTTACCAGGAATGGCATATGTTATTTTAGGACCATCACCTACTTTAGAAACGATTGCTGACCCACTCCCAGTTACTGTCCATGATGAAGTTGGTGGTCTTTGACTTCCGTATTCAAGTGGAAATCTAAACTGCTTTTCTGCACCACAAAAATGGCTAGAGGTTGCGGCAACACAGTAATCTGCAAAACCTGCATCTACAGTCATAGCTGATAAAATTAAAGATTCCCCCATAGTGGAACATGCACCATAAAGTCCAAAAAACGGAATACTCAATGCTCGCAATGCAAAAGTACTTCCAATCAGTTGACTAAGCAGATCGCCTGAAAAAACATATCTTATATCAGAAAGATTCAGATTCGCTTTTTTTATTGCCATCAGAATTGCTTCCTTTAAAATTTTACTCTCCGCTTTCTCCCAGGAGTCTTCTCCCCATAGAACATCTTCCAAAACTTGATCAAAGTAGCTTGCCAGTGGACCTTCCCCTTCTTTAGGTCCAGTTATCGCAGCATGGCTAATAATTTTGGGCATATTATCAAATTTAATTGTCTGTTTACCAACTTGGGTACCCATTTTTTCCCTCCATTCTTATATTCAATTAGCCTGAATTCAGTTAATTTCAGCAATTCACTAACCACCAAATATAAAGTATACTAATCCAACCACCACCGAGGAAATAACACCATAGACAATAACTGGTCCAGCAATTGTAAACATTTTTGCTCCAACTCCAAGTACATATCCTTCTTTTTTAAATTCAATCGCCGATGAAACGATAGAATTAGCAAATCCAGTAATTGGAATAATAGAGCCTGCTCCGCCAAATTCACCCAATGAATCATATAAGTCCAAACCTGTAAAAAGTGCCCCAAGGAAAATAAGAAACATGCTTGTTATAATTGCCGCATCATCCTTACTAAAATCCCAATACTTTAACAAATTTATAATACCTTGTCCAAAAGTACAAATTGCACCACCAACCACAAAAGCCTTGAAACAATTAATTAGAAGTTTTGGCTTTGGAGAAGTACTTTTAACCATCTTTTCAAACTCTTTTTTCTTTTCCGAACCACTATTTTTCATATTTCACTGCCTTTCAATATAATTTTAATCAGTATAAAATCCCTGGACCAAATAGTACAATAGCGAACCCGTCATTTTACCAATAGCTAAACATAACATGAGAAAAACCAATCCCTTTTTCAAATAAATTCTTCGTGTTAATATAGGCACAACATCAAGTACCTCAGCAATGGAAACAGCAACGCTTCCTACAAATACACCTGTAAACAAACCAATTAGCATCAATCCAATTGGTCCTAATCCAAACTGGATAGGAGTTATTAACGTGATTCCTCCAAAAATACCTCCATATAAAATACAATCCTCATAAATAGACATCGACTTTTCTGTTTTCGTTTTTTGTGCCATTCTTGGTATAACACCAAGTATTGCTATAAATGCAAAAATACCTCCTGAAATTACTACTCCACTTCCAAATCCAATCATGACTAGCACAATTATTTTTAAAATAAACATTATTTTTCTCCTTCTTTTTCTTCCTTCAGGGTTTCAATAATGCTATCATCAACTTGATTTTCATAAAGCTTAAGCTCAACTTCAATGGGTGTCGGATCATTTGTAAACTTAATTTTAGAGAAATGATTAAAAAATACTGAAATTCCAACTGCCAATCCAATTGAATAAGGAATCTCTATCAAATAAGGTTGAAGACTATTACTACCGAGAAACATATCATAAAACTCTGTAAAAACCTTTGGCAATTGAGTATCCGTGTGAAAAGCCATAATAGCAACTGCACTTCCTGTAATCAATACTGCTCCAACGAAGCCTATTTTAAATAAAGTAAGAAGTTTTTTTTCTTTTTCTTGGTTCTTCTTGTAGCTAATAATAGTATCTTTTTCTCCTAAACTGTGAATAATAACTTGATTGTTTTTTTTATGAATGGCTTCAATGATATCCATAACAGAAATCAAATAATTTTTCGAAGTATCTTCTGGTATAGTAAATAACTTTATTTTTTTTATTTCTTCTATCAATACTATAGATCCTTGTAGCTCTGCAACGTCCTCTACAAATACGACTTTCTTACTAATAATAGTTGCTTTCTTTACTGCTTTCAGATAGATATGATCCATGATTGTACTTATATCAAAATTCCTTCATAATATTTTTCTTCCCTATCAATGAGCTGAGTATAAGTAATGACAGAAAGAGTTATAAGAGTTAAGACAACCAAGATTATCATAACGATTTTTTTCATATCATCCCTCCATTGTAAATAGATTGTTTTTATTGTAATCAAATTCAACCTATAATATACAGGAAAACCGGAAAATCGGCCTTCCAAATTATAACTTAGGAAAATCGGCACGTTAAACTATAACCCTCATTTCCTAAATGCCGCTTTTCCAACCGCTGTACACAAAAACCTTCTACACCCTTAGGAAAATCGGCACGACAAACTATAACCTTCGATATCTAAATGCCGCTTTTCCAACTGCATTCGCTTTCCTCCTATTCTCTCTTCCTCCTATACTCTCTTCTTTCTATTCTCGCGTTTCCAATTACTCTAAACAAATAAGAACCTCACCTATCTAACCCTGCCATAATAACAAAAAAAAAGACACATCTGTCTTCAATAGTTTTGCATCTTACTCCGTTATGATAATTTTTTCTTCATATTTTCAAGAATCTTCTTCTCCAAACGAGATACTTGGACCTGTGAAATCCCAAGCCTTGCCGCAATTTCAGTTTGCGTTTTATCTTGAAAATACCTTAACAAGATAATTTCTTTCTCTTTAGGTGCCAGTTCAGCCATAATTTCCCTAAGAGCAAGTAAGTCAACCATCTTACTACTTTCATCTTCTAAGCTTTTAATTTTATCGAGCAAATAAATTGGATTACCATCTCCTTGATAAATTGTTTTATGAAGTGACTCAACCTCTGTTGCTGATTCAAGCGCCATAACAACTTCTTCAACCGAGCTTCCAATTTCACCTGCTATTTCCTCAATAGTAGGTTCTCTGCCGTATTGATTATTAAGAACTTCTCTAGTTATCCTCGCTTTACTTCCCATTTCTTTAAGCGACCTACTCACCTTAATCATGCCATCGTCTCTTATGAACCGCTTAATTTCTCCAATAATCATAGGAACTGCATAGGTAGAAAATTGTACTTGATAAGATAAATCAAACTTATCTATTGCTTTTAATAGTCCAATACAGCCTATTTGAAAAAGATCATCTAGCTCATATCCTCTATTTGAAAACCTTCTTACAATGCTCCAGATAAGACCAATATTTTCTTTAACTAATGTCTCTCTCGCGTCTAGATGTCCTTCTTGAGAGTGAATTATTAATTGCAAGGTTCCTTTATTCATTACATGCATCCTCTTTTGTTGCACGAAGGCTAAGTAAAGTTTTTTTCATCATAACCGTTGTACCACAACCTTCAACAGATTCCACCTCTACACTATCCATAAATGCTTCCATCACTGTAAATCCCATTCCCGACCGTTCTAAATCAGGCTTGGAAGTAAACAATGGTTGCCTTGCTTCTTCAACATTGCACATACCTTTCCCATGATCTTCAATCTCAATATAAACAACATCATCTAATATCTTACAATAGATATATACTTTTCCTGGATACGCTTCGTACCCATGAATAATTGCATTTGTAACTGCCTCTGAAACCGATGTTTTAATATCAGATAATTCTTCCATAGTTGGATCAAGCTGAGCTACAAAAGATGCAACAACAACCCTTGCAAAGCTTTCATTTTGTGATTTACTATCAAATTCAATTTTCATTTCATTTTCAAATTTCATTGTTATCCCCCACTTTCTTTTAGACTAATCTTTTAATAGCATCTTGAATACTTTCATAGTTTTTAACCAATCTATAAATACCTGAAAGTTTTAATACTCTTTGAATATGATCATTAACATGAATAAGTCCAACATCACCACCCATTTGCTTCATTTTTCTATATCTTCCCATAATGACGCCAATGCCAGAACTATCCATAAAAACAGTATTAGAAAAATCAAATATTAACACTTTTATCGAATTCATATCAATAAGCTGATCAAGTTTATCCCTAATTTCTTCAGCGTGATGATGGTCAATTTCAGCGTCTAACCTAACAACCATATTCCTATGCTTAATCTCATATGTTAAACTCATAGGTCTCTCCTCCTTATAGTTCATTACAAGATATTATTATAATCTATCGAAGGCTTGTTTACAATATATATTTTTATAAATTGCACACCATTTAATCTATATTTATTGTATTATTATCTTTTATTACATGTTAATTCATTTTTCATCATTTTTTTCACTATATTTCCCTTTTGTCAAAACATTTTTTCCAACGATTGATCCAAATAAAAAAGCAAAAAAATATCACCATCTGGTGATATTTTGAATGTTTTTTATTGTAACTGTGTTAATTGCCACGTAGCATCTGTTATCTTGTTGGAATTGGGATAATTGGTTATCAAAGCATTAAAATCTTTCTTTGCTTCTTCTGTATGCGCAAGTTTGGTATGTGTAACTGCTCTATAGTATAATGCTTTATCAGAGTAATATGCATTTTGAACTAATTTCAAGGATAAATTAAATTGTTCTATTGCTTTCTCATAATTTGAGTTACGCAAGCTGTACCCAGTATTGTATGCACTCACTGCAACTTTTTCGTAAACTTCATTTTTTAATGAAACATACATTTCATTGAAGGCTGTTTTTTCAAGCTTAGTTGCATCAATACTATATAAAGCTTCTGCTGCGTTAACCAGGTCATTATCGGTTTTAAATTGTAATGCTGCTAATAACTTCGATGAATCGGCTTGAACGTCCTGTAGTGCCTTTAAATCAGTTTTTAGCTGACCTTGAGCTTGCTCCAATGCTTGAGCTTTAGCCGTTTCACTTTCAAGAGCTATTGTCTTTTCCTTTAATGTAGTTGCATAGGTTGCATTTTGCTCTGTTAGGGATAAATTATCACTTTTTAAAGCTTTTAATTTACTCGGTGTAATCAAAAATATTGCAACCGCTAAACCAATTATTACACCTACCGCAACAAGAATGATTTGATGCCAAGAAGAAGTAACAAAGATAGGTACTCTTTTTGAAAAAGGTGAGTCCTCTTGCACGTTTCGTTCGTGTTCATGATCAGCTTCTTTCACAGGCTCATTTACGGTTATTGAATCATAATATTTTCTAGCTATATAATTATTTTTATCAATTGTCAAGATCTTTTGCAAAGTACTTTGAGCCTTTTGAATTTGCTGATCCTTAATGTAACATAATGCAAGCAACGAATACGCTTTTATGAACTTCGGATTTAAGCTAATTGCTTTTTTTAATTGAATGGCTGCTAAGTCTTCATTTGATTGTTGAACATGTTGAAGTGCTTGATTGTATCTTTTTATTGCACTACTTAATTTTTCTAAATGTGTTTGGTTTTCTTGGATATTTTTCAAATAGTTTTCTGCGAGGTTATCTGTTGGCTGTAGGTTCTTACTAATTACCCATTGTTGAAGTGCTAAAACAGTTTCACCTATCTCGAAATATGCTAATCCCAAAAGATTTCTTGATTCAATATTGTTTTTATCATATCGTAAGCTTTTTTGTAAGGTGTTAATAGCGCCGCTTAAATCACGGACCTTTGTAAGCTGTAAGCCTTGATTAAATAATGTCTTAGAAATCTTTTTAATTTTATCATATACTTGAAAGGATACTCTGCAAGTTTCGCAGAATCCATCGTTATTTAAGCCGTGCCCACATTTAGGACATAAATTCGTCATCTGTCACACCTACTTTACTTATCATTTTTTATTTCTTTTACCATTTCACTTAAAATATCTGCCATATCTTTAGTATTGTAATCATAAATTGCTTGTTCAGCATCTTCTATTTCTAAACAAGGCTTAAATTTTTTAATTTCTTCTTCAAAATTAATCATTTAACAAACCTCCTGCAACTATTTTTTTAATTTCTCCTACAAGATAAAGCGAACCTACACAACATAATAAACGGTCTTCCCTCTTATAATTCTTCTTAATTGCTTTTTCTATATCAATTTCTATTTCAATATTATGGAATCCATATTTTTGAAAGCTACTCTTCATTAGGTCGAATTCTAAGCAACGATCATCCTTTACCTTTGTGAGTACAATATTTTCGATATTAGTACATCTACTAAGTTCTTGTACCATTAAATCATAAGCCTTGTCTTTCATTGCTGTAAATAGTATTGTAATCTTCCGGTCCGAAAAACATTCTTGAATATTTTCGACAAATGATTTAACTCCACTTTCATTATGAGCACCATCTACAACAATCCAGTCATTGATTAATTCCATACGACCAGGCCAGTAGAATTTTTGAAATGCTCTCTCTATAGCTTCAACACTAATTGGATATTGATCTCTTAAAACTTCAACAGTGTTTAATGCAGTTGCAACATTAATAATTTGGTATGTAGCGCAAGTGTTTAGAGAAATCTTATCATAATAATAATACTTGTTATTTATACAAAAATCAATGCTTTTATCCGTCCTTTTTATAATTCTATGCTTGAGTGGCATAATCTCATAGAGCTTTGAATTTTTTTCATTACATATTTGTCGGATTACCGATAAAACATTGTCCTCTTGACTGGAAATTACAGTTGGACATCCTTCTTTAATAATGCCACCTTTTTCTATGGCTATTTTCTCTATAGTATCTCCCAAGACTTCGATATGGTCCAATCCAATTTGAGTGATTACTGTAACCAATGGGTGTTCAATAATATTTGTCGCATCTAATCTACCACCTAATCCTGTTTCAAGTACAACTAGCTCAACTTGTTTGTCCAGAAAATATAAAATAGCAATTACAAATAATGTCTCAAAATAGGAGGGGTGGTGAAAGCCTGCTTCTTCCATTTCATCAATAACCTTTTTAACCCTATGAAAGGTATTCATGAAATCAACATCACTTATATCATCATTATTCATTTTAATACGTTCATTGATCTTAACTAGATGCGGAGAAGTGAAGAGTCCTACTTTAAGATTAGCCTCAACATATGCATAAGATAGCATGGTGCAAACTGAACCTTTTCCATTTGTTCCAGCAACATGTATATACTTTAACTGTAGATGCGGATTGCCTAGTCTAAATAATAATTCCACTATATTTTTATGCCCCGATTTTTTACTAAATAACGGTATAGATAGTATATATTCAATACATTCAGCGTAATTCATTGAAGTAGTTCTCCTTATATTTATGCTCCTTATTCATCATTCCTTTGCATAAACTTTATCATTTATTGTAATTAACTTCAATGCTTTTCTTCCATAATATAAATCTGTGGATATATTTTTATCTTTTTTAGCCTATAATATAAGTACTATGTCAATTTAACACTTTATTAACAATTCTATCCCTATTTTGCCTTGATTTTAGATTACAATCAATATTATAATATCATAATTTTTACGAGGAGGAATTAGCATGGATGAGCAAATGAACAATAATCCAAAGACAAATCAAGAAGATGAAATCCAAAACGAAACCCACAATGAAACCACACAACCTGAGCCAGAATCAATAGAAGATAACCCCGCTCCCTTAGATATTCTAATAGAGCCTGATACTTCTATTATCAATAGCAAGGAAAAGAAAAAAAAGAATCCTTTATTAAAAATTGCTGCATTTTTCATTTTATTTACTTTCCTGGGAGGACTATTATTCGGCGGCGGTTATGTATCAGCCTTATATTTTGGAGATCAATTTATTTCAGACTTTATAAAAATTGATACCAAACAAAATGACAATAACAATGTGGTGCAAATCCGACAAATCAATCCTGAAGTAGCTAAAGATATTCAAGCTCTTTATACAGCTCCAGTAGTAATATCTGATGCAGTGGGCCCTTCTGTAGTTACAATTACAAGTACTTTTGAAGACAAATTTACGTCCTTTAATGGTTCAAGTTATTTCAACGAAGGTTCAGGTTCGGGAATTATCTTTGACATTGATAATGAAAATCTATTTGTAGTTACAAATCACCACGTTATTGATGGTGCTTCTAAAGTGGATGTTACTTTCATGGGTGGAGATACCTTCAAGGCAGAAATCCTTGGTTATGACTCAACAATGGACATCGCAGTCCTTTCCATCGATTTAGATGACATTAGCGAAGAAATTATGGCAAAAATTGCTGTAGCATCCTTTGGTAATTCAGATGAGCTTAAGGTTGGTGAGCTTGCAGTGGCTATTGGTAGCCCCCTTGGCAAGGCTTTTAGCAATTCTATAACCGTTGGTGTCATTAGCGCAGTAGATCGAGTTATAAGCATCGATAGCGCTGACCTTAAACTAATCCAAACCGACGCAGCTATAAATCCTGGAAATAGTGGTGGCGCCTTAGTAAATACAGATGGTTTAATAGTTGGCATCAATACTGCAAAATACATCGACACGGATGTTGAAGGAATGGGTTTTGCTATACCAATTAACACCGCTCAACCTATTATAGAAAAAATACTTAAATCAAAAGATGGATCTGATATTGCAAATCATGGTTCTGATGACAGACCATTTTTAGGCGTAGGCATATCAGACATTACTGAAGAAATCTATATAGAAACAGGTGTACCTTTTGGTGTATACGTTACCGAAGTTTATGAAAATAGCGGTGCTGATGAAGCTGGTATTAAACCAGGAGATGTTATCTTTGCAGTTGGTAATGATAAGGTATTAAAAGCCAACGACCTAATTACCTATATTAGCACTTATAAAGTCGGTGACACAATACCTTTAAGTATTGCTCGAGATAGTGAAATGATAGATGTAAAAGCTAAATTGTACAAATATAGCGAGGTAATGGAAACAGAATAAAAATCTATAAAAGTATCTCTGTTTTGATTAGAACTCAAATAAAACATGCCGAGATAATAAATCGGCATGTTTTGTTTGAGTTCTAATTATCTATCAATTAACGTTACAGAGATAAAAGCATTTTTTCTTCAAGATTAATACGAAAGGCAGTAAGTGTTCATTTTTCGCCTGACCGGCCGAAGGGAAAGGCCAGAAAAATGAACACTTACTGCCAATAATGAATACACTTATCAGAAAAAATGCTTTTGTCGACAATCTGAACATACCGAGCTTATAAATTGGCATGTTTTGTTTTATAATATTTTAAGTTCGTTATTGATTTGTTTCCTGAGGATGTATAGGTTTCATTTTTCTTGCCTTTCCCTTCGGCCGGTCTGTCGAAAAATGAAACCTATACATCCTCATCGAATATCGTAAGGAAGCCGGCGGTATTTTTATGGCAATTCATTAAGCTCATTTTGCACATAATAGCTAAATAAAAATACCGACTGTTACATTTGATTACTTAACAAGTGATTACTTAACTAATCCATTTAGTCTCTCTACAACTTGATCCATCATTTGGGCATACTTCGCAAGCTTTTCCTTCTCTTCCTGAATAACTTTTTCAGGAGCCTTACTTACAAAACTCTCATTAGAAAGTTTTTGATTAACTCTATCTAATTCCTTTTGAAGTTTTTCCTTTTCTCCAGTCAATCTTTCGATTTCTTTTTCAAGATCTACAAGCTCTGTAAAAGGCATATAGATCAATGCGTTTGGAATGACAGTTGAAACTGCATCATCATCAATTCCATCCTTTGTTGCTTGAATAGTTACTTCACTGGCATAGCCAAGGGTTGCAAAAAATACTTGTCCATCAGTAAATACTTTACGTGTATATTCATCTTCTGATACTACATATACCTTTGCCTTCTTAGAAGGTGGTACGTTCATACCTGTTCTAACATTTCTAATAGATCGTACTGCTTCTTTGATTAGACTTATTGCATTTTCTTCTTCTTCAAAATGCCAAGCTTCTGTATATTCTGGCCATGCTGAAATCATAATTGATGGCTCTGTAGTTTGAAGCGTTGTGAATATCTCTTCTGTGATAAATGGCATGAAAGGATGCAATAATTTTAAGGATTGGATTAGTACAGTTTTCAAGGTCCAAAGAGCAGCCTCTTTTGTTGTATTTTCATCACTATAGAGTCTTGGCTTTACCATCTCAATATACCAATCACAGAATTCTTCCCAAATAAAATCATAGAGTTTTTGAACAGCAATACCTAAATCATAATGATCCATATTATCTGTTACTTCTTTTGCAAGTGTATTTGCCTTTGATAAAATCCATTGGTCGGCTGGTGTTAGTTGGCTTAGCGGTACTTCTCCAACCACTTGGTCCTCAAGATTCATCATAATAAATCTTGAAGCATTCCATACCTTATTTGCAAAATTTCTACTTGCTTCTACTCTTTCATAATAAAAACGCATATCATTTCCTGGGGCATTACCTGTAACAAGTGTAAATCTTAAGGCATCTGCACCATATTGTTCAATTACTTCTAAAGGATCAATCCCATTGCCAAGTGACTTACTCATCTTTCTTCCATCAGCATCTCTTACAAGCCCATGAATAAGTACTGTCTTAAAGGGAATCTCTCCCATAAATTCTATACCTGAAAATACCATACGTACAACCCAAAAGAAAATAATATCATATCCTGTAACCAAAACGCTGGTTGGATAAAAATAATCCACTTCTGGTGTTTTCTCTGGCCAACCTAAAGTAGAAAACGGCCATAATGCTGAGCTAAACCATGTATCTAAAGAGTCCTCATCTTGCGTAATATTTGAGCTTTGGCATTTATGACATTTAGTTGGAGCTTCTTTTTGAATCATAATCTCACTACAGTTACCACAATAATAAGCAGGTATCCTATGACCCCACCAAAGTTGTCTAGAAATACACCAATCTCTAATATTTTCTAACCAATGAAGATACGTCTTGCCATATCTTTCTGGCACGAATTTTAAAGATCCATCTTTAAGTGCAGCAATTGCAGGTTTTGCTAGCTCTTCCATTTTAACAAACCACTGTTGTTTAATGAGTGGTTCAATGACTGTATTACATCTATCATGGGTTCCTACATTATGGGTATGATCTTCTATTTTTGCTAATAGGTTTTCTTCTTTTAATTGTTCAACAACTTGCTTCCTTACCTCGTATCTATCTAGACCTTGGAATTTACCACCATTTGCGTTAATTGTTCCATCATCATTGATTACGTTGATTTGGGGAAGTTTATGTCGTTGCCCAATCTCAAAGTCATTAGGATCATGGGCTGGCGTAATTTTAACAACACCCGTTCCAAAAGTTCTATCAACATAATGATCTGCAATTACAGGAATTTCTTTGTTAACAATTGGAAGCATTACCTTTTTACCGATTAGGTGTTGGTATCTTTCGTCATCAGGATGAACAGCTACTGCAACATCACCTAACATAGTTTCAGGACGAGTTGTTGCTAATTGTAGAAAACCATCTTCTCCTACAATAGGATATTTAATATGGTAAAAATGTCCTTGCTTTTCCTCATGTTCAACCTCTGCTTCAGAAATAGTTGTCTGGCATACTGGACACCAGTTGATAATTCTTGAGCCTTGGTAAATATAACCCTTTTCATAGTATTTTACAAAAACTTCTAATACTGCATCTGAGAGTCCTTCATCTAAAGTAAACCTTTCTCGCTCCCAATCACAAGATGCACCTAGTTTCTTAAGCTGATCAATTATAATACCACCATATTCTGCTCTCCACTCCCAGGCCTTTTCCAGGAAGCCTTCTCTTCCAAGAGATTCTTTTGTTTGACCTTCTTCTGCCATTTTCTTAACTATTTTTACTTCTGTAGCTATACTTGCATGGTCAGTTCCAGGTTGCCATAATGCTTCAAAACCTTGCATTCTTTTCCATCTTATTAGGATATCTTGAAGTGTATTATCAAGAGCATGTCCCATATGCAACTGACCCGTAATGTTTGGTGGTGGAATTACTATTGTATATGGTTTTTTTTCATTGTTTGCTTCTGCGTGAAAATAATTGTGATCAATCCATTTTTGATATAATCGATCTTCAACTATAGATGGATTATATACTTTTTCTAGCTCTTTACTCATACTATGCCTCCTAAAAGCGATTGCTTATTCTTTTTTATTATTTAACAAATATTATTATTATACCACCAGCTAAGACCATAATTGCACCAATTGCTCTGACGGCAAACATTGCATTATTAACTAGCATTAAAAAATCTTTATCTTCTGTACCCTTTGGATCGTTTTTAATTGTCCTGTCGTTGCTTTTAGAAACAATTCTCGCCCCAAAGAACAAAATAGCTCCAACAATCATTAGAATCATACCAATTATATACATCTTATACCTCCTTATATCAATGTTACAAAACCTCCGCATTCGATTAAACAAAAAAAAGTTTTATCATCCTCTAAAAGGACGACAAAACCGTGGTACCACCTTAATTCTTAGTTCAATAACTAAGCTCTCATAACGTATAACGTCGTCACACGATTCATCCTACTTATGTTCAGACGAATAGCTCCAAAGCTACCTTCAATCAACACCTATTCTAGAAAACCTTTCAGCCTATGGGTTCTCATCTCTTTAGAAGGTCTTGATGTACTCCTCTTTTTCATTGCATTTGTCATTATAATTACTTATATACTATAGGATAGGTATATTTTTGTCAACAATAAAATAGGAGAACGTATTTGATATTATAATCTTCTTTGTAATAAACTATTTGCAGTGAGTACCTTTACAATTACTGGTGCAATGGTACAAAGAATAACACAAGATACTATGTCTCCAATAATGCTTAATGAAAATCCATAATATACTGCCATCTTAAACGTAAATGCCTTCGTAAGGTATAATGAATTTATAACATAAAGATAAGGAACTCCGCACATATAGATAATTATTATCGCGGATAGACCTGCAATAATATAAGTTGTAAATGTATTCTTCTTTAGCTTTTCTACGATTAACCCCGCAACATATGCAGCTAAAGCAAATCCAATTAAATAACCAAAGGTTGGTTGAAATACGTAACCAAATCCACCACCATTGGTAAATACAGGTACTCCAATAAGTCCAATTAAAAGATATACCAACTGAGATAATAGTCCTAACTTGGAGCCTAAAAGTATTCCTGAAAATATAACAAAAAACAATTGCATTGTAAAAGGTACAACTGGTAACGGAACTCTAAGCCATGCACCAATTGCTGTTAAAGCAGCAAACATTGCTGCATATGTTAGATTTCTAGCATTCTTTTCAACTTTAGAAATGATCAATGCAAATATCATAAAAATGACTGCAAATACTACTATAGATACTATCCATGTCCACATAATCGTTAACCTCATTCTTATTTTAGTTTACAATCATTATACAAAACACCCCTCGTATTGTCAACTATTTTCCAAATCAAGTTGACGCTTCGAAGGGCAATTATGATTATATCTTAATATCATTATTTGAAATCCGTAATGCCAAATCTTTGATTTTTTCCTCAATAAGCTTTACCGTCTGAGTAAAAACCTCATCACCTTTTCCTGTAGGATCATCTAATCCCCAATCCTCAACATGCTTAGATGGTAAGTAAGGACATACAACATTGCATCCCATTTTAATTGCAATATCTATAGGTGGAATGTCTTCTATTAACTTAGAACGATGAGAAGCATTCATGTCTACACCATACAAATCCTTTACTATTCTTACAGCATCTTGATTAATTTGTGGTTTTAACTCTGTACCAGCAGAATATGATTCGAATATATCTGACGCAAATAATTTTCCTAGCGCTTCAGCCATTTGAGATCTACAAGAATTGTGAACACAAATAAAAGCTACTTTTGGTTTCATAAAATTACCTCCTTGAAAATTGTACTATATATATATTGTGATAATTATTCTCATTTGTCAATCGTTATAGGAATTCTTAACATATACTTTACATACTAAGAATTCTTATTAATCATAATATTTAGTATGTACTTGTCCGTCTCTTCCATACCTTTAGAGCCAATATAGGTAAGATTTTCTATGCATCTTTCAATATCTTCATCAATAATTCCGTCATCTTTTGATATTTGCATGTTGTTTAGAGATAAGAGCATCGCGTTAAAAGCTGACTCAACTACTGTTGCAACTTTTAATGCACAACCAGTTTTCGCTCCATCACAAATCATACCACTCACATCACCAATTACATTTTTAATGGTTGAAAATATTTGATGTAGGTTACCTCCCATTAACAGGGTCATCCCGCACCCAGATCCGATAGCCGCTGCAATTGCACCACATAATGCAGATAACCTTCCTAATCTTTTCTTAATATGAATCGCTACCAAATGACTTAGTATCAAAGCCCTCGCTAAATCTTCATCAGATTTTTCCAACCACTCCGCTACAGCAACCACTGGCAAGGTTACGGTTATTCCTTGATTACCACTTCCAGAATTGGTCATTACCGGTGACATACACCCATCCATTCTTGCATCTGAAGCAGCTGCGGTAAGACGTATTGCATAATTTTTCATATCATCTGCTAGTAAAAGGTTATCTATATTTTTTTGAAAGGTTTTACCAACTTTTAGACCATAATCCTTATCCAATCCTTCTAGCGCAATACTCTTGTTCATATATGCACCTTCAAGAATAAACAAAATATCTTGAAGGGCTACATTTTGTGTAAAATCATAAATTTCTTTGATACTCGTCTCAGATCTCATTACCTCATCAAGGTTTTTTATTGTTTGTTCTTTAGCTAAAAGTATTTCGCTATCTCTTTTTACATAAATGATGTTCGTATGATTCTCCTGTATGATTACTTGAGCTGCATGTTCTTTACCTGAAACTATCGCCTCTATGTATAGCTTGTTTTTGCTTTCTGATATTTCAATTTCAATCATTCCTTTGCTAATTAACCCCTTAGCCAAATCAACATCTTCATGTTTAACACTAGCCAAAACTTGTAGCCCCATAGCTTCATTGCCTATAAGACAACCAAGTGCTGCAGCGATATGAATACCAACCTCCCTAGTTCCGGGAATACCAACACCCATTGCATTTTTTATTATATTTGGACTTAGGCTTAAGACAATTTTCTCAACAGCTTCTCCAAGAACAGCTCTTGCTTTTGCAACACATAAAGCAATTGCAATCGGTTCTGTACAGCCAGTACCTGGCTTCACTTCTTCATCAATTAATTTGAGATATCCAATGGAATCCATAAATTATCCTTCTTTCTCTAATGATTAGATTATTCATTTTAATAATCTGTTCTATTCATGACAAATATAAAGTTTTTTTTCATATATGCAACTAAAATCTGACATTTATACATATACTATAGTATCAATATAAAGGGAGGTCTTTTTGATGAAGATAACAAAACGCCTTGACACTAAAACCATCCTTAATTTGACATTTTTTTCTAATATTAAAATCAACTTGCCAGTTATTCCACAATTTCAAATCAAGCCTCTTCATTTAGTAATATGCCTCGAAGTTTTCATATTACTTATAGGCCATATTCAACTAATTCCATAAAACCCTTTACTGAGATTATTCCACTTCAGACTGTCGACAAAAGCATTTTTTCAGATAGGTGTATTCATTATTGGCAGTAAGCGTTCATTTTTCTGGCCTTACCCTTCGGCCGGTCAGGCGAAAAATGAACACTTACTGCCTTTCGTATTCATCTAGAAGAAAAAATGCTTTTATCTCTGATTTGTTAATTGATAGTCAATTAAATTGTCAACAACCGGAAGCGGATTATTCCGCTTTTTTTATCCAGTAGGAAAGTTCTACTTTCCACGAAGCATAGAACAAAGCGTTAGATAGCATAAATTATTATGTAACGCGCTGACAAGCGCTTTGTTCTTAACTGAAAACCTTCATGTGATTGTTTCCTTTGATTGTTTCCTTTTTCTTTACTCCATTGATTAAATATGTTTTAATCATATTGTAGGTTTTATACATAGACCTGTCAACAACCAAATGCGTATATATAGGAGTTAATCAATTTTACTTAGCTCCGAGAATTTCTAGAAAGGAACTTATCTATGAATAAAATATTAGTACTAGCTGAAAAACCTTCCGTTGGAAGAGATCTCGCGAGGGTTCTTAAATGCTCAAAGAAAGGAAATGGTTACTTAGAAGGAGACTCCTACATCGTTACTTGGGCCTTAGGTCATCTTGTTACTTTAGCAGATCCTGAAAAATACGATGTCAAATATAAATCCTGGCAGATGGAAGATTTGCCTATGTTACCCGCGAACTTAAAGCTTGATGTGATTGCAAAAACGAGCAAGCAATTTCATGCTGTAAAAGCACAAATGCTAAGATTAGATGTTAAGGATATCATCATTGCTACAGATGCAGGACGTGAGGGCGAACTTGTTGCAAGATGGATTATAGAAAAAGCAGCTGTCAAAAAGCCTATCAAACGATTATGGATATCTTCAGTTACGGATCAAGCCATTCGGAATGGATTTAATTCCCTTAAACCAGGAGCTCAATATAATAATCTTTATAGTGCTGCAGTAGCTCGAGCTGAAGCAGACTGGTATGTTGGTTTGAATGCAACTAGGGCATTAACGTGTAAATACAATGCTCAACTTTCTTGTGGTAGAGTGCAAACTCCTACTCTTGCCATAATTGCTGGCAGAGAAAGAGAAATACAGAATTTTAAACCTGTAGATTATTATGGTATAACTGCTGCTGTGAATGGTTTCACACTTACTTGGCATGATGCTCAAACCAACGAAGCAAGAAGCTTTGATAAAGCCAAATGCGAAAGAATATTAAAAGAGACAGATCATCATAAATGCGAAGTTGTCTCAATGACAAAAACTCCAAAAAAAACTTACTCACCAAAGCTATATGATCTTACTGAACTTCAAAGGGATGCCAATAAATTTTTTGGTTTTTCTGCAAAAGATACCTTATCAATTATGCAAGCCTTATATGAAAGACACAAAGTATTAACCTACCCAAGAACAGACTCAAGGTACATTACTACCGATCTAGTTCCTACTCTAAAAGATCGCTTAAAAGCATGCTCTATCGGTAATTATGCAAAATTCACAAGAAAACTTTTATTATCACCAATCATGGGAAACAGCTCATTTGTAGACAATAGTAAGGTATCAGATCATCATGCAATTATTCCAACTGAAGAAACAGTATTGCTCTCTAATTTATCAGACAAAGAGTTTAAAATATATGACCTCGTTGTCAAACGTTTTCTTGCTGTTCTATATCCACCTTTTGAATTTACTGCAGTTACTATAAAAAGCAAAATTGGAAAAGAGTTCTTCTTTGCCAAAGGAAAAATTGTTCAAGAAGACGGTTGGAAAGCAGTATACGGTAACACCGTTGAAGATGAAGGAGATGGAACTGACCAACGTTTGCCAGAAGTAAAGCAAGGCGACGTTTTGCCTTTGGTTTCTCTTGAAATGACTCATGGAAAAACAAAACCACCTTCCCCTTTTAATGAAGCAACCTTACTTACTGCTATGGAAAGCCCTGCAAAATATGCCAATAGTCAAAATTCCGAGTTGATGAAAACCCTAGGTGAAACTGGAGGTCTTGGTACTGTTGCGACCCGTGCAGATATTATTGAAAAGTTGTTCGATAGTTTCCTAATTGAAAAAAGGAATAATACAATTTATATGACTTCTAAAGGTTTTCAGCTACTTGAACTAGTACCTGAAGAACTTAAGTCGCCATTGCTCACAGCAAAATGGGAGCAAAACTTAGGATATATTTCAAAAGGCACCTTAAATAAAAATACATTTATCGATGAAATGAAAGCATATACACAAAAGATTGTACTGGACATTAAGAACAGCACTGATCAATTTAAACACAATAATTTAACTGGTAACAAATGCCCAGAATGCGGAAAATTTATGCTCGAGGTGAATGGTAAGAAGGGAAAAATGCTGGTATGCCAAGACAGAGATTGTGGTTATAGAAAAAGTGAAGTTATTGTCACAAATGCAAGATGCCCTAATTGTCATAAAAAGCTTGAGTTACGTGGCTCCGGAGAAGGACAAATATTTTTCTGTAAATGTGGCCACAAAGAAAAGCTTACTGCTTTTAATGAGCGCAGAAAAGGAAGCAATCAGAATGTTTCTAAAACCGATGTTTCTAAGTATCTTAATCAACAGAATAAGAAGGAAGAACCTATTGTTAATTCTGCGTTTGCGGACTTATTGAATAAATTGAAATGATCATTGCAAGGTGTGGTGTATAAAAAAAGAGATATGAAAGGATGACTTCAAAGTTCAATTGGAGTCATTTTTTTGCTTCTATAGAGTTATAGTTAGCATTGTTTTTTGCTTCGTCCATTAGTTAAATGTAAACTGTCCTTTTTAAATAGTGATAATTGTCACTTTTAGAAAGGACAATTATGTATTATTATTTATTTATTAATAAATTTAGGAGGTAATAAAAGATGAATGAAAGATATAAATTAAATAAGAATCTTGCTCAGATGTTAAAAGGTGGGGTTATTATGGATGTCGTTAATAGAGAACAAGCAATCATTGCTGAGAAGGCAGGAGCTGTTGCAGTTATGGCTTTAGAGAGAGTTCCTTCTGATATTAGAAGAGATGGAGGGGTCGCTAGGATGTCTGATCCTAAAATGATAAAAGAGATCATGGAGGCCGTTAGTATTCCTGTTATGGCTAAAGTAAGAATTGGTCATTTTGTTGAAGCGCAAATATTAGAAAGCTTAGGTGTGGATTATATCGATGAAAGCGAGGTGCTCACGCCTGCTGATGATTTGTATCATATTGATAAGGCTAGCTGTGAGGTTCCTTTTGTTTGTGGTGCTAAAAACTTAGGTGAGGCTCTTAGACGAATTGGTGAAGGTGCTTCCATGATTAGAACAAAAGGCGAAGCTGGGACTGGTAATGTTGTTGAAGCTGTTCGTCATATGAGAACCATTAATACGGAAATTAGACAGCTTCAAGGTTTACCTGTAGAAGAGCTCATGACTTATGCTAAAAATTTATGTGCTCCTTATGAGCTTGTAAAGCAGATTGCAGAAACTGGTAAGCTGCCAGTAGTAAATTTTGCAGCTGGAGGTATTGCTACTCCAGCAGATGCAGCACTCATGATGCAGTTAGGATGTGACGGAGTATTTGTTGGCTCTGGCATATTCAAGTCTAATAATCCAGAAAAGCGTGCGCAAGCCATTGTTAAGGCCGTTACTTATTATAATGATCCTAAAATTCTTGCAGAGGTTTCAGAAGATTTAGGAGAAGCCATGGTGGGTCTTGAAATTGATAACCTTGAGAATCAATTTGCAAAAAGAGGATGGTAAAGAAATGAAAATAGGAATTTTGGCGCTTCAAGGTTCCGTTATTGAGCATATTCAAATGTTTCATGAAATAAGTGGCGTTGAAGCATTCCCCTTGAAATATGAAGAAGAATTAGAGCAAGTTGATGGCATTGTAATACCTGGTGGAGAAAGTACTACGATTAGAAAGCTCTTAATAGACTTCCATCTTTTAGAACCACTTCAAGAAAGAATAAAGAATGGATTACCTGTATGGGGAACATGTGCTGGCTTGATTATTCTGGCAAAAACTGTTGATGGGTTGAAGAATCCATCAATTGGCACAATGGATATATGTGCTCATCGAAATGCATATGGCAGGCAGAAGGATAGTTTTATTGTGGAGGCAATGATACCTCAAATAAGTGAGGGTCCAGTTCCACTTATATTTATAAGAGCACCCTATATTTCAGAGGTTGGTCCTCATGTTGAAATACTTAAAATAGTTCATAATCATATTGTAGCAGCTAGGGAAAAAAATATGTTGGTAACAGCTTTTCATCCTGAACTAACACAAAATCTATCAACACATAAATATTTTTTATCTATGATCAATAACAAATAAATAATAAACAAGCTGTCTCAAATAGATCATCAAATCTAAGGAGACAGCTTGTATTTAGTCTAGCTCAAACACTTTATGTAGAGCCTCAACTGATTTCTCAAGGTCTTCCTTTTTTACAAGACATGCTATTGTAGATAAAGAGTCTGCTGTTTGCAGTATTTCCACACCAATCTCAGATAAGCATTTAATAATTTTTGCCATTACACCAGGTACACCCGTCATTTTTTCACCGATCACAGTAACTTTACAACAATTCTCGATAAAGGAATAGGTAGCCGTGTACCCTTTTAACACTTCTAGCACAACCTTCTTCTTTTCTTCTTCTATGGTAAATACTCTTCTCTTAGGAAAAATATTGATAATGTCAATAGAAACATTTTTATCGGCCAATTCGCCGAAAAATTTCTCATCATCAATATCACCCTCCACTAAAAATTGAGCTCTTCCTACCCTATGTGCAATGCTCGTAATGAGCTTTTCCTTTGTCGAGCTCTTTTTATCTAATTTGTTATATTCAGTTATATTCGTTCCATTCAGATTATTAAACGTATTTTTTATGATTAAAGGCATTCCTGCTCTTCTTGCAATTTCGACTGCTCTTGGATGTATGACTTTTGCTCCGCTATCTGCCATTTGAAATACTTCTGAATAGCTTATTTCATCAATCAAATTAGCTGTTTTACATATCCTTGGATCTGCGGTCATGATTCCATCTACGTCAGTATATATTTCCACAGATTCGGCACCTAGTGCTTCTCCTAATAGAACGGCTGATGTGTCACTTCCACCACGTCCAATTGTAGTAACTTCATTGTTGGTTCCTCTACCTTGAAAGCCTGCAACAATAGGAATAAATCCTTCCTTTAACACGGTCATAAGGTTACTGGTATCTACATCTATAATTTCAGCATTTAAGTGATTATTATTGGTTATGATTCCAGCAGTCCCTCCAGTCATTGAATATGGCTTTACGCCTTCTTTAAGAAGCATATTTGATAACACTACAGTAGAAATTATTTCACCACAAGACATTAATAAATCCATTTCTCTTGGAGAGATTTTGGTGTCTTTCGGTCCAATTAAATTTAATAGAGTATCCGTTGCATAGGGTTGCGGAGATCTACCCATCGCAGACACAACGACCACTACCCCATCATAATTATTTTTTGCTTCTAATATTTTTTTAATTGCACATTCTCTATTTTCTTCTGTAGCTAGAGAAGTTCCACCAAATTTCTGTACTAATATTTTCATATAACACACACATCCTTATCGTATATTTAAATATGTTTATTTATAGTCTATTTTGAGCATTCCTTTTAAATGCTATCATAGAACTGAGTTGTTTTCAACTACTATAGACTAACTAAAAAAATAATAGTGACTTTTGTAGTATAGAATCTATCCAAATAGTAACTAATTACGGGTTTTTATATTGACATTATAGATAAATTGGTTCAATATAAAAAGGATTGTTATTGATTTATTACATAAAATGGAGGTTCATCATTAAAATGACTCAAAAAAAAGCAGTCATCTATATGGTTTTGGCAGCGATACTGTGGAGTACCGCTGGTATGTTAATAAAACTCGTTGACTTACATCCAATGGCTATCGCTGGCATGAGAAGTGGAATTGCAGCAATCGTAATGTTGCCTTTTATTAACCTTAATAAGGATTTATTCCAAAAAAACAAACTCTTGGGTGCAATCTTATATTCTTTGACAGTAATCCTATTTGTTAATGCTAATAAACTAACTACATCTGTCAATGCAATTTTCTTGCAATTTACAGCACCTATTTGGGTAGCTCTTTTTTCTAGATGGTTTTTAAAAACCAAGATTCGTCGTTCGGACTGGATTACTATCATTGTAATTTTTTTTGGAATGGGATTGTTCTTTTTAGATAACTTAAGTACAGGTAGATTAATTGGGAATATAATTGGCTTAATAAGTGGTATAACTTTTGCTGGAATGATCATTGCATTTAAACAAGATGGTGCTCCCATTGGCACCGTATTTATTGGTAATGTATTCAATGCCCTTATATGCTTGCCATTTTATTTTTTAACAGTACCAAATACAGAAAGTATCATTGGACTAGTTCTTTTAGGAGTCTTTCAAGTTGGCCTTGCCTACATACTATATACAAAAGCAATAGGCCATTTAAGCGTAATTGAAGCTATATTGATCCCAGCCTTGGAACCATTGCTTAATCCTATTTGGGTACTCTTAATCATCCACGAGAGTCCAAGTTCAAAGGCAATAATAGGAGGCATCATTGTTATTTCGGCACTAATTACTAGAAGCATATACCAGGCAAAGAAAATCGGCTATGTAAATTGAAATTCTTCAATACATTTCTGCCGCTTTTCCAATTGCTTATGCAATGCTTTATATCAAAAAAGAAAATCGGCTATGTAAATTGAAATTCTTCATTACATTTCGTATACGTCTGGAGTAAAAAAATACCCCTACTATTTTCCCGTAAAAAACGAAAAGATAGTAGGGGTATTTTGTAATAATGATTACATCATATCTTCTATTAATTCACTAATAAATACAAAAGCCGTCGCACCAAACACGATCATAATTACTATCATAATAACTGTTATGATTAAGTATGCAATAGCAAAGTTCTTTTTATTCCTATTAATCTTGCTGCTAAATGCCCAGATAAATAACAAAACAATATTGACCAATGGAATAAATAATAATAAAAATGTACCCAGATAGCTTAAAACACTCATTGGCTTAGTTAAATCTTCAGGTAGAGCTTCCTTTTCAATCTTTTGAATTGGTTCAGCTTTTTCCTTAACAACTTTTTCCTTCTTTGTGCTTTGTTTTGCTTCTTTTTTTGATTCAACCTCAAGAACAGTAACCGGTGCTATTATTGGTGCTACTACCGGTGCAGTTGGTGCTACTACCGGATCTGCTACAAAAACAGGTATTGGTTCTCTTACTGATTTCGCATCCTCAACTTTACTCGAATTCTTATTGCCGCAATTTGGACAAAATAGAGATTCATCTGACATTTGCTTCCCACATTGTTCACAAAACATAATTTGTTCTCCTTTCTTTCACCCTTTTGATAACACAAGAAAATCGGCTGCGCAGCGTTAAATAACATTGTTATTTATACGCCAGTTGCAACTCCCGCTACCTATCTGCCGCTTTTCCAATTACATATGCAGAACTTTCCTTATCAATAAGAATATTATAAATACGCTCAGATGTCAAGAACTGTCTGTTATTCCGTAATCATAAGACAACTTGTCATTAATACCCACTCTGATCTTTATTCTTTTGGTTGTTAACAATGGCAATTCCAGCACTTGCGCCTATTCGGTTTGCTCCTGCTTCAATTACAGCCATTGCTGTTTCATAATCTCTTACCGCTCCTGAAGCCTTAACACCAATTTCGCTTCCTACAGTTTTTCTCATTAATGTTATATCATTTACCGTTGCTCCACCTGTGCTAAATCCAGTTGAAGTTTTTACAAAATTTGCTCCGGCTTTTACAGATAATTCACAAGCCTTTACTTTTTCCTTGTCTGTTAGTAAACAAGTCTCAAGTATGACCTTCACGATGGCTCCTTTAGCAGCCTTAACAACAGCTTCAATATCAGCTAAAACATAATCATACTTTTTATCCTTTAAGGCACCAATATTAATAACCATATCTATTTCATCTGCTCCCGCTTCAATAGCCTTCGTAGTTTCAAAAGCCTTCACCTCATATGAAACAGCTCCTAGTGGAAAGCCAACTACTGTACAAACCTTAACATCAGAACCTGCTAATTGTTCTTTAACAAGCTTGGTGTAATATTGGTTTACACACACAGAAGCAAATCCATATTGTTTTGCTTCCTCACATATAGTTATTATTTCATCATAAGTAGCATTTGGTTTTAGAATAGTATGATCAATGTATTTTGCAACGTTCATAATAGTACCTCCGTTTTCTTTATCATATTCTAAGTTTAAAGGTTATTAAAAGTTAAGTCAAATATTTTTTATGAATTTATATGTATAATCCCATTGATTATGGCAAAACTATTTACTACAGGAAACCTAATTAAATAGATTGTTCGGTTGTAAGGAATTTATTTTTGCCAATGTTATAGGTTACAAGGTTTCCTGTTAATATGTTCTCCCCCCACATGAGAAAGTGTCTATATACAAAATAGACACTTTCTTTTATTTTATCTCATATACTATAATGAATATTTAATATAAAGGTGTCTTATGCGACGACGCATGATCTATCCAGCTCAAAATGAAGTACAGTCTCTAGGTCAGTTAACAGTGAATGTTCGGACCGAAGATGGCTTTAATCCCATTAATGGTGCAAATGTTTCTATTTCAAGGACAGGAGCAAATGGAACAATAGAGGAATTGGCTACCGACAGTTCAGGTCAAACCCCAGTCATTGATTTACCAGCTCCACCAAAAGATTATAGCCTTGAGCCAAACAATCCCCAGCCTTATTCAGAGTATACGGTTACTGTAGATGCTCCTGGATATGAACGGTTTATTGTATCAGGGACTCAAATACTACCTGATACAACTGCCATTCAAGACGTACCTGTTATACCTCAGTCTCAAACTACAGTATCAGCCTTACAACAAATATTAATCACGATTAATCCTCACACTTTATATGGAAATTTTCCTCCTAAAATTCCTGAGAGCCCTGTAAAAGAAGATGTTGAACAAGGGTTTATTGTACTAGAGCGACCTGTAATTCCTGGAATAATTGTAGTACATGAAGGTCCTCCAGATGATCCATTAGGTCGAAATTATTACGTTCCATTTAAAGATTATATTAAGAATGTAGCCTCCTCAGAAATATATTCTACTTGGCCTGTTAGTACAATTCAAGCTAACATACTCGTTATACTTTCCTTTACCTTAAACCGCGTATATACAGAATGGTATAGAGCTAAAGGAAAAAATTTTACAATAACCAATTCAACTGCTTATGACCAAGCCTTTTCATATGGTAGAAATATATATAGAAATATCTCAGCAGAAGTTGATGCACTTTTCGTAAATTATATTTCTAAGCCTGGCATAAGGCAGCCTTTATTTACTCAATATTGTGATGGTTCTAGAGTTGAGTGCCCTACTTGGTTAAGCCAATGGGGTAGTAAATACTTAGGCGATCAAGGTTATACTACTCTTAACATACTAAAGAATTATTATGGCCAAGATATTTCCCTAAGTACCGCAGCTAGAGTAGCAGGTATCCCATCCTCTTTTCCTGGAACAAATCTACAGGTAGGCTCTAGAGGTTCTGCAGTAAGGACGATTCAAAACCAACTCAATAATATCTCAGACAATTTTCCAGCCATACCTAAGATAAGAGTAGATGGTGTATTTGGTCAAAACACTAAAAATGCAGTTCAAACCTTTCAACGAGTTTTTTATCTACCGCAATCAGGCATAGTAGATTATCCAACATGGTATAAAATTTCAGATATTTTCACCGCAGTTGAACGACTTGCAGAGACATCCTAAATCAAAATAAAAAAAGCGACATACATACACTTCTTAAAATGTATAAATGTCGCTTTTCTGTTTGAAGTATCGTTTTATTTATCTAGTGCACCGCCAGTTTTCTTATTGATAAATGCTTTATGGCTTTTTCCAATATTCTTGTCTGGTCGCACATTAGCATCATTCGCTAAGCTCTTTCTTTTCTTTTCTTCAATTAATTTCTTCATCATTTCCATATTTTTATCTGACATCGATTATGCTCCTTTTGAATTAAACGATAAATTTTATGATTCATTAGTATTAAACTAATATTATCCTACCTTATATTCAATCTAGTAATTATCTAACTTTATTATACCACAATTCATTCTAGTTTGTATTGCAAACCTTTTATTAATTCTTTTAAATTATTGAATTTGATATCCTTCCCCAGTATAGGAAAAGAGTTTTTTTGCTCCTGTTGTCATATATATTTTTTTGTCTGTTGAAATAAAAATAGCTTCCACATCATCTAGTTGCTGTGTAAATTCCAATCCTTCTTCAATTCCCATTGAAAAAACTCCCGTAGATAAAGCATCAGCATACGTTGAATTTTGTGTGATAATTGTTACAGATGCCAATTCATTATTTACTGGATAACCAGATGACGTATCAAGAATATGGTGATACATGATCTCATTTTCCGTAAAATTTCTTTCATAAATTCCGGATGTTACAACTGCCGTATTTACCTTTTCAACGATACCAACGTAATCTTCGCTCGTTTTGTATGGGTCCCTTATTCCTATTTTAAATGCTTCGCCTTCTGGCTTTGAACCATGGCACAAAATATTCCCTCCAAGATTAATAATTGCATGTTGATAACCCATTTCACCCATTAATTTAGACATTACATCTGCTGCATACCCTTTTGCTATGCCACCTAGATCAATCATCATTCCATCTCGCTTAAGTTTTACTGAATGTTCTTTCTCGTTTAAGATTACATCATCTATGCCAATTAAAGCTAAAGATTCCTCGATATTGTTTTGAGTTGGTACTCTTTCATTCTCAAAGCCAATATTCCAAAGCTTCACCAAAGCTCCCACTGTAATATCAAATCTATTATTCGTTAGTTTTGTATATTCCACTCCTTTTTGTATCACATAAAAAGTTTCATCACTAACAACTACTGCTTCCTTACCAGCCAGCTTATTGATTTGTTCAACCTCACTATTTACTTGTTTATTTATCGTCATTTTTTTCTCAATTTCTAATAGTTGATCAAATAATACTTTAAATTCAGCTGCATCTACTATTTCCTTTGAATAAATTGTTATACTAACGATAGTACCAAGTACAAAACCATCCTTAGAATACTTTTGATAACTATTATTATTACATGATGTTAATAGTATTAAGATAATAATCATTATTGAAAGAACTAATTTTTTCATTTGTTTCTCCCGTTGTTATATTACGTCTTTTCGCTCTTATATCATTTTACAGAAAACATTCCTATTCTTCAAGATAATTTTTAGCCAATTTCAATTGCTTTCCAAATTTATTTGCATATTTTTATTTATAGTGCGAATACTAGAGAATGCAAGCACAGGTTGGAAGGATTAACATTACATGCCATCCTTGACTAAATGCGTAATAAAATAAGAAGATGAAAGGAATGATATAATTGAAAGCACAAGAAATAATGACAACAGAGGTTGTTTCTGTTGATAAAAAAACTTCCATACGAGATGCCGCTATGAAAATGGCAGAATCTGATGTTGGTTCAGTTGTAGTAAATGATAACAAGTCCTTAGTGGGAATTATTACTGATCGTGATATCGCCATTAGAGGTGTTGCAGAAAATTCCGACTTAAACAACGTTACTTGTGGTGATGTCATGTCAAAAAATGTTGTTACAGCAACTTCTAATACAGACATGGAAAAAGTAATCGATCTTATGTCTGAACATCAAATAAAACGCATACCAATTGTAGATAATAATAATGTTGTAGGTATGGTATCGTTGAGAGATATTTCTCAAACAATAGAATGGGATGATGAAGCAGGCGAAGTATTAAATGATATAACTGATTAGTAATATTACCTATCCTCATAAAGGTATGGCGTTTGCCATACCTTATTTATTACGTGCTATTCAAATAAAACGATATCTAATGCCTCATAAAACTCTGCTTTAATATATTTAGTTCGTGTTAATCCTTTATCCTTTTGAAATTTTGTCACTGCTTTTTGCATTCCTGCACCATATTTGCCATCAACCCATCCCGTATAGTAACCAAACTCTTTTAATCTCTCTTGAATTGCATAGACGTCTGAACCAATTGCACCCGGCGCTAATGTCCTAAATCCATTTCCAAATGGACCATAAGCCCCTTTAATAATAGTAACTTCTGTACCAACACGAATTGTTTTTTTCAGTTCATCTGCATCTTTATTATACATACGAATACAGCCCTTAGAAAGAGATTTGCCAATAGACCAAGGTTCATCCGTACCATGTATACCGTATTGACCCCAGGGGACGTTAAAACCCATCCACGTTCCCCCGAAACCCTCACCCCAATTTGCTTCAGATACAATTTTCCAAGTGCCTATTGGAGATGGTGTCAACGCAGTTCCCCCTGAAACAGGATATGTCTTATGCAATTCATCTCCTTTGAATAGGTACATCGTATTATCATCCAAATCAACGATTATATGATAATCATTTTTATGTAGGTTTATAGAAAAAACCGAAACAATATTATAATCGAGAAAATTAGTACTGAATAAATTAAGTAACAAAAGTATAAGAATTAGTGTAAGTATTCTTTTTAGCAAAACCATAAAGTTCTCCAAAATAGCAATTAATATATTTTATGTAAAATATGCCTCTCTTAGAATAAATCTAAAAGAGGCATATTGTATTTTGTTTCTTATTGTAAGAACATTTTGATATCTTCGTCTACTGTCGTTGTTCCACCAATTCCAAAGGTTTCAACCAATACCTTCACTACGTTTGGAGATAAAAAGGCAGGTAATGTTGGTCCTAAGTGAATATTTTTCACTCCTAAAGATAACAATGCCAATAATACGATTACTGCTTTTTGCTCATACCATGCAATATTGTAAGCAATAGGTAATTCATTAATGTCGTTAAGCTCAAATATTTCTTTCAATTTTAGAGCAATTACTGCTAATGAGTAAGAATCATTACATTGGCCAGCATCTAATACTCTTGGAATACCACCAATATCTCCTAGTTCTAATTTATTGTATCTATATTTTGCGCAACCTGCTGTTAAGATCACTGTATCCTTTGGCAATTTATCTGCAAATTCAGTATAATATTCTCTTGACTTCATTCTACCATCGCAACCTGCCATAACAAAGAATTTTTTAATAGCACCAGATTTTACTGCATCAACAACCTTATCTGCTAGTGCAAATACTTGTGCATGAGCAAATCCACCAACTATGCTACCGGTTTCAATCTCTGTAGGAGATTGTAATTTTTTAGCATGCTCAATAATTGCTGAAAAATCCTTAATGCCATTTTCATCTGCATCAATGTGAGTACAACCTGGATATCCGGAAGCGCCAGTTGTATATATTCTTTCAATATGAGAAGTTTTTGGAGGAACAATACAGTTTGTTGTAAAGAGAATCGGACCATTAAAGGTTTCAAATTCTTCTTTTTGTTTCCACCAAGCATTACCATAGTTACCAACAAGATTTTCATATTTTTTGAATGCTGGATAATAATTTGCTGGAAGCATTTCACTATGTGTATAAACGTCTACCCCAGAACCTTGTGTTTGCTTTAACAATTGCTCTAAATCTGCTAAATCATGACCTGATATTAATATTCCAGGATTGTTTCTTACACCTATATTAACCTGTGTAAGCTCTGGATTACCATATGCTCCTGTATTAGCCGCATCTAACATTGCCATAGCTGTAACACCTAGTTTACCAGTTTCTAGAGTAAGAGCAACTAATTCATCTGCACTTAATCCATCATTTAATGTAGCAACCAATGCTTTTCCAATGAAATTATATATTTCTTGATCTTCTTTACCAAGATTATAAGCGTGATGAGCGTAAGCTGCCATACCCTTAACTCCATATATAATTAATTCTCTTAATGAACGTACATCTTCATTCTCAGTGGCAAGTACACCAACTTCATTTTTAATTGCTTTTGCTTCAATTTCAGCATTTGAATTAACCATAAACGTTGCTGCATCCGGAAGATTACCAACTTCTACTCCATTGCTTTCAAGTGTAGCCTTAACACCTTCTCTAATTGCAATACCTTTTTTGATTTCTGCTTCAAATACTACATCATCAAAATTAGCATTCGTAATTGTCATAAATAGTGTATTCATTGTGTAAAGATCTGCTTCTGGAAACCTAAGTCCAGCAGCTTTTCCCTTTTGAGTTAATACTGAAATTCCCTTTACCGTATATATTGCTAAATCCTGTAAGTTTGCTACATCCTCATTCTTCCCACAAACTCCTTGAATCGTACACCCGCCATTCAAAGCCTCTTGACATTGATAACAAAACATTCCCATTTTATATTTCCTCCTAATAATAATTAATTGTTATTTCTGTAACACAGAAGTACTTATTCCCTCGTCGCCTCTGTGTCTCTGAAATCATTATACCAACTCTCCTCACTAAAATCGGTAGCTCAAGATACATAACGTCAAACTAGATAATATAAATTTAAAGAGGCTATTTAATCATTAAGTAGAATAAGAACAAAGCGCTTGTCAGCGCGTTACATAATAATTTATGCTATCTACCGCTTTGTTCTATGCTTCGTGGAAAGTAGAACTTTCCTACTGGACAAAAAAGTAGCTATCTCACCATAGAATCATCTTCTATCTTGAGATAACTACTTCATATAAAAATCCAAATTATTATGTAACTAAAAAATAGCCATCACTGAAACCAATTTATCTTTCGCTTTCTTCGGAAACTTAACAAGTGTCTGTCCACTTTTTGCAAAATATGCCTGTTTTGATACTTTACTACCATTTGCGCACCACGCAGCAAAATGTTCGCAATTATTTGTATAAATCTTATACCCATCAAATGGAGTATTTAATCTACTATATGCTCTTTTAACCACTCGTTCTCTAGAAAACTTATGATACATCTCAGTATCAATCTTTTTTTCTCCATCTTTTAGAAAATCATCCATAGTGGTTTTTTTAATCGTACCTTCGTTGGTATACAATATACTATCACATATGAAATGAATTACATTTCCATCTTCAACTTCTATTCCATAATGACGATAGAGTAAAGTTCGAGCGATCAATTGATCTAATTTCCCTGAGCGGCTAGATCTTCTTGGGTTAAATGATTTTAAGCCAAGGGGTTTTCTTACAACATAGATGATATCGCCTTCCATACCACTCCTCCTATTCTAAAATCTAATAATAGATTAGACTATTCTAACCCTTTTGTCAAGTAAACATAGGTCCCAAATGTGAGCCTCTTCTATTTTATTATATATTCAGTTGAAAATCAATACATCTTTAATTGGGAATCAAATAATCTCCATACTGGTAGTATATAGCAAAGAGATTATTTGTAAACATGATATTTTAATTAATCCTCTTGGTCATCTTTTCTACTATTGATCAAATCCATCAATCTATCAAGTACGTCATCTGATAAAGATTCTTTATCATATTCAAGTAATGCTACAACTGCCTTTTCAACCGAATCATTATAAAATGTATTAATTAAATCTTTAATAGCAAATTTTTCCGCATTTTCTTTTGGTGTTGCCAAGAAATATATATATTTTTTGTTAACACTTTCATACAATAACAATCCTTTATCTACTAATATCCCTAGCAATGCTCTTACAGTGGAATAACTTACTTTATCAGGTAATTCATCTTGAACTTCTGATACAGAAGCTTTCACTTTTTTATAGATTATACTCATTATTTGACTTTCTCGTTTACTAAGATAATCTTGTGTTTTTTTCAACATACCTATCAACTCCTATCTATTTATATTCTTGCCTTTCTTTTAACTTAGAATTACTACTAATTAATTTATCTTTTTCTAAAAAATAGAAAGGTGCAATGTTCTCACTTCCATAATTAATCTTATAACAAATTTGCCCCATATGATCATATCCAATAATATCACCTTTTTGAACAAAATCACCTTCTTTTAGACTTGTTTCATTAATACATCCGTATATTGAGCTTAATTTATGTTTATGTTGAATAATTATTGTTATATTGGTTTGTCCAGAGTAACTAGTAACACTGTCCAGCCTTTTAATGATACCATTTGCAGAAGCATATATTGGAATATTACTTAATGAAGTGATTTGTTGGGCATTAGAATTGATATAACTCCATTTATCATTCTTGCTATAATAATTTAATGCTTCTCCTTCTCCATTTTCACCCAGTGGTGAAAAGGTTGGAATATCTTGTGGTAATGCATCAATGATTTTCATATCATTATCTTCATAATTAACTGTTACTAAGTCATTATTAAATATTACATCAAAAACTCCTGATTCACTATTCTCATTTGCAAAAACGAAGTCTATTGTATAAAATGATAGCACGATTGAAATAACGAAAGCACTAACCCCTGTTACTGATTTTGCACGTAAGTTTTCTTGCTTCTTTGTATCAATTATTTTTCTAATACGTCTTTCTACTCCTGAATTATTACTCATACCAGTCATCATATTATTGATCAATCTTTGTGATGAACTCATTCTGATCATTTCAATTAAATGAGTTGCATAAATATGTGGTGTAATTCCAGATTTTATAACAAAATCATCACATGCACCTTCTCTTTCTTCCCTAAGAATTCTACCAGTTTTAGAAATTAAAGGGTTAAACCAAAACACTGCACACAAAGCTTGAACAAATAAATTATGGATACTATCAAAGTTTTTTATATGAAACATTTCATGTGTAAGTACGATGATCCATCTTTCATCTGTCCATAGCGCACATTGACTTGGTAATATGATTAACGGTTTAATTACTCCAAATGTAACAGGTGAAGAAACACAACTACTTTCAATGATTTTTACTGGTCTTTTGATTTTCAACGTTTTTTTAATACTATTTATCAAATTATCTTCATGATAATCATATGCAATGATTCTATCGCAATTCTTTACTATTTTATGTATTCCATATAATCCAATTATGATTCTAAATGTACAAAACAACACGCCAATAAGCCATACTATAGGTAAAATGGTAGGCAAGTATGTATCTGTCTTCGGTTCAATCGCTTGATAATCCTTATTGTATTTAATATCAATACTATCTTCAGAAATAGGTAGTTTCCGATATACGATATACGAATTATAGGACAAATATGGCTCAACGGTAAATGTAATCGGGTTTGTTACAGGAATTACATAGAAAAACAAAGGTATTATAATCATTCCAAGTATTGAAACCAATAATAATTTGTATATTTGTATTGATGAATATTGTTTTCTTAACCTATACAATGAAATTGCAATCAAGATACCTACGCTTCCTTTAATTGAAATTTCCACAAAATAAATAAGACAATTATAAAGCACTTGGTTTATTTCAGACAAATCAAATAAACGATGCATACTTTCCTTCCTCCTACTATTATTTATATATTCTTAATGTATTAAAGTAATTGGTTTGATATGAAAATTGTAATATTCACTTATTATAATAGTTTCTCAGGTGAAACCAAAGATTTGTTTGATTTGTTAAATTCCTATCTCTATAAAATGTCCTGTTAAAATATTAGCACTATTTATTCTTATTGTCAAGATATACAAAATGTTCAGCTTATACAAAATTACGGGCATTTTTTTCATCCTGTAGTGAAACCATGTCCTTGTAAACAAAGAGTTGGCACAACATATCTCACTGATCAAGAGAAATATATTGTGCCAATATATAAATTTAAGGATTGCCTATAAACGTTTACTTTACCTCAGCAAGTAATCTATCCACCAAATCACCGTACTGTGTATTATTCATAAAATTCTCAATCGATATATGTTCTGCATTTGGAATCTTACTTACTGCTCTACTGGTTAATTTACTATGTGTAATAACGATATCTGCATCATTTGGAATATTATCTATAGCTTGATTCGTAACCTCAATATCTAGTCCTGCTGCCTTCACTAGGTTCCTTAATTTTGATGCTCCCATTGCGCTTGAACCCATTCCTGCATCACATGCTACAATAATTTTTGATACAGATGACTTTAATAATTGTTTTTTTTCTACATTACTTTTTTTCCCTTTTAAACTAACCATTTTTTCCTTAGCTTCATTGAACTCATCATCATCTTCATCTTCTTTAGCTGTTTTTTTAATGATCACAGACGATATAACAAAACTTACGCCTGCTGCTACAACAACACTAATTAAAGTTTTTAAGATTCCATCTCTTGTAGACATTGCTAATAATGCAAAGATACTACCAGGTGTTGGTCCAGCCACTAACCCATTGTTTAACAAAACATTCATAAAAACACCACTCATGCCACCAGCGATTGCTCCAATGATCAATAATGGTTGCATTAAAACATATGGAAAATATATTTCATGTATTCCACCTAAGAAGTGGATTATTACAGCACCCGGAGCTGTTTGTTTTGCTATACCCTTAGCAAACATCCAGTACGCCAACAATATGCCAAGCCCTGGTCCAGGATTTGTTTCTAATAGGAAAAATATTGATTTGCCCGTATCTAATGCTTCCACTGCTCCTAACGGTGCAAATATTCCCCAATTAAGCGTGTTGTTTAAGAATAAGATCTTTGCTGGTTCTATTATGATTGATGTTAATGGTAATAATCCAGCATCAATGACAGCTTGAGTAGCATTCCCTACTGCAGCACTTGCATTGGTAACAAGTGGCCCAAACAATACGAATCCTAACATTGAAAGCAACATCCCTGAAATACCTGCAGTAAAATTGTTTATCAACATTTCAAATCCCGAAGGAATTTTCCCTTCAAGAAAGGCGTCAATTTTTTTAATAACAAAACCACCTAATGGTCCCATTATCATTGCACCTGAAAACATCGCAATTTCCGTGCCAAAGATAATACCAAAGGTTGCAGTAGCTCCAACTACTCCACCTCTTACACCGCCTATTAATCTCCCGCCTGTATAACCTAATAATAATGGCAATAACCATTTCATCATTGGTGTTACAAAGGTTGCAAATGTAGCATTTGGTAGCCAACCAACGTCAATAAATAAAGCTGTAATTAAACCCCACGTAATAAACGCCCCAATATTAGGCATAACCATAGCACTTAAAAACCTTCCAAACTTTTGGACTTTTACTTGTACTGTTGACTCATTCATAACAAATAACCTCCTCAATTTTTAAAATATACTTTGTTACTAACCAAAAATAGTATTTCATTATGTATTTGCACTACTTAGTAACAATCGTAATTTCCATGCTTAATTGTGAAAATTTACTTATGCTAATATTTTAGCACATCATTTTCGTCTCGTCAATGATTTGTGCTATTTTTTTAGCACTAAATTTTAAAATGAATTTAAGCATGGAATGTTTGTAGCTAAAATACGCCTTAGAAAAATAAATTCTATTAAGCAAGCATACACTATTAAGTTTTTCTTATGAAGGAAATTCGTGTTGGGAAATATAAGACTTAATAAACAAAAAGAGAAAAGCACCTACGATCGGTGCTTTTGTAAAAGGATGAGGGGGAGAGTATTTAATATGTAAGAGGTAACTATTCTTACAAGATAATAATACAACAAATATATGTACATATTGTGTTGAAATTGTGAACTTTTTGTAGCATTTATTGTTATATTCGAATAATGTGGTGTATCCTACCTCTAAAGCCATTAATTACATATGTTTTTATCTTGATTTTTCTTTACTCCACTTAATAAAATCACTAAACCTATAGCTACTATTCCTAATCCCAGATAAATATCATGGTCTATCCACCATACAAATTTATTAAGCATCCAGAAACATCCTAACCCAATCAAAAATAATCCTATCAAATTACTGTTTTTTTTTTGGTTTCCACTTTTTACTTTGTTTCCATCTTTATCAAATACTTCAACGTCCTCTTCTTCTTCATCAAATGCTTTTTCTGGCATTACGATTGCACATACAATATATCCAAGTATAAGTGTAAAAAATGAGGCAAATCCAAGAATTACAGCTCCTATTCTTACGAGTGTAGGATCTACGTTAAAGTACTGTGCAATGCCTGCACAAACACCTGATATCATTTTATCATTTGATGATCGATATAATTTTTTTTCCATTACTCCACCTGCTTTCTAATAAGTTATAAATCAAATTTGTTTGATATACCTATTATACTTCAACCTTTTTAGTAAATGATTCAAATCAGATTAAAGATTCATTAAAAAGCAAGAATTTATTATAAATTGATTTCACTAATTCAATTTATCCAAACTTACTACATAATTATTTTGATCCCAGTTTATCTTTTTACCAATACATTCAGCTATAAATCTAACAGGTACAAGAACTCGGTCATTGATAATTTGTGCTGGTACATCTAAAGCTATAACCTCTCCATTCAAGGTAGCGGTTTTTTCGCCTAAAGTAAGTTTAATTGATTTGTCACCAATATTCCCCACCAATTCTTTCGTTTCTTGATTAAACTCAACAGTTCCTCCCAAGGATTCGAAAATTTTTCGAACAGGGACCAATACTCGGCCTTCAACTAAGAGTGCTTCTTGATCAAATTGAATGATATTGCCATCAAGCACAACTTGTACCTGTGGATTTTCACCCTTTAGTACACTTTTCTCTATTTGTAGTTTGGTAACAGTAACAAGTTCTAAAATGTTGCTATCCTTTGATAATAATAGATTAAACTCCCGAAGTATTTCTGTAGTATGACTATCTGTTGACCAATGAATACCATCTTTTGTAGTATAATATACGATTGGTGCATCATAAGAATAATCGTTTTGATATGCTAAGATAAACTTTTGCCCTGTATAAACTATATCGATAGCTGTTCCATAAACACCTTTATAACCTATCGTCTCTTTCCATATTTTTTGTTCACGGTCATAAACTTCGAGCCCATTTTTATAATTAGCGCTTCCCCATTTAGGAGAATAATGACTTACAACAATGACCTTATCATTTACACATAAGTTTAGGGCAATTAATTCTGACTTACTGCTACTTTCTAATACTGCAAATTGATTCCAATTGATTAAATCCTTAGAATTAAAAATGGTACCCTTCGTGTCAATTGACCAGTATTGCTCAGAATAAAAGAGAAGATCTGCATATTGTAGTTGAACCTTGATCCACTCTCGTGCATCGTTAGAAATATACCTGACATTACCATTTCTATGACTTGTACTAACAACAAACTTATTGTTTAAAAGTCTAATCGAAATACTGTCTGGTACTTTTTCAGTCTTCTCTGATAAATCAACTTGATTATTCCATTTCTTTCCATCGGTAGAAGTAAGAACAACATGATTATACATTGAATCACTATATTTCATAATGCCTACAGCGTAGTACATGCCTTCTTTATATATACTTTCTAGTGTTAAATTTTCATAATACGGGTTATCCTCATTAAATATTATAACTTGGCTAGAATCCGCTTTCGTTGGTAGGTAAGTTACATTCGAAAAAAGAACAGTTAAAATAATTAATATTGCTACTTTACATTTTACATTGTGATTTTTCATATTGCATCTCCTATTTCTTGTAAGCATTAACAGCTATTCCTTCCTAATTCTATTAAACTTACTCCCATAAGTCAAGAGAATCAGCTTTACTAAGTAAAAGCTAATCTTCTAATCTGCTTAATAACTGCCCAATTCTCTCATGTAACATTGGGTGAATAACAAATGATGCAATATCATTTAAAGGTTTCAATACAAATATTCGTTCATGCATTCTGGGATGAGGTATAATTACTTCTTCAAAGGTAGTAATCATATTATCATATAATAATATATCTAAATCTATTATTCTAGGACCCCACGTAAACGTTCTCACTCTCTTCAATTCCCCTTCAGTATCAAGTAAAAAGCTCATTAATTCTTTTGGAGTATACATTGTTTTCACTTCTATAGCTCCATTTAAAAACTTATCTTGATCTACAAATCCAACTGGATCAGTTTCATAAAAATTAGATGTCTTAGTCACCTTGTTTTTTTCTGATTTTTGAATTCTGTCTATCGCTTGTTTTAGATTCTCTTGCTTATCTCCTAAATTAGAACCCAAGGCTATATAAGCTGTATGCCACTCGCGTTCAATCTCAACTGCTGCATATTCAAGCATTTTACCGATAGGTGCCCATGGTTTTTTAACCGTAAGCTTTACTCCTTGTACTCTATCATATGTCATTAATATGTGATCACTTAATTGCTCAGCAGCTCTTTCAATTAAATCATGCTTCTCTTTTTTAAATACACGCTCTAATTCTAAGCAAAGCTGTGCATAATTCACAGTAGCAGTTAGTTTATCGGTCAGACCAGCTTCTAATAAGTCGATTTTCAACTCAACAGAAACTAAAAATCTTTGTCCTAAATCCTTTTCTCCTTGATTAACTCCGTGAAAGGCATATATTTCCAAGTCCTTAATAATAATTTTGTCCATCTTTTCCTCCATTGTTTTACATACGCTTACTTAGCTTCACTATTTCTAATGATTGCGTCAACCATCATAGCTGTCCTTTTATTTTCTAAAACATCATGAACCCTTATAAATTCAATGCCCTTCATAATTCCAATAGCAGTTGTTGCTAACGTTCCTTCTAGTCTCTCATTTACTGGAAGATCTAACGTTAATCCAATCATAGATTTTCTTGAGGTTCCAAGTAATAATGGATAACCCATATCTTGAAATAAATCTAAACACCTCATTACTTCAATATTATGTTCAAGCGTTTTTGCAAAGCCTATTCCCGGATCTAGTATCATATTTTCTTGCGTAATTCCAGCAGACTTAGCTAATAGTATACTTTCATTCAAATCTAATTTAATATCATTTATCAGATTTTTATACTCAGATTGATCTCTATTATGCATAATACAGCAAGGCACCTTATATTTTGCGATGACTTTAGCCAATTCTCTATCCTTCTTTAATCCCCATACATCATTAACCATACTAGCCCCTGCTCTTATTGCCATTTCTGCTACTGAAGCCTTCCAAGTATCAATCGAAATAGGCACATGAAGTTCCTTACTAAGGGCCTCAATAATGGGTATAACTCTATAAAGCTCTTCTTCTGCAGTTACTTGTTTATGTCCTGGTCTTGTAGATTCGCCTCCAATGTCGATAATGTCCGCACCCTCTTTAACCATTTTCTTTGCTCGTTCAACTGCAGCATCTATAGTAATAAATAATCCACCATCAGAAAATGAATCTGGTGTAATATTTAAAATTCCCATAATATAGGTTCTTTTTCCTATGATAAATTCTTTCGTTCCAATGTTCAATTTTCATCACCTCTTACTTTTTAATAAACGATCTGGATATTCTTTTTTTCATCAGACCAATCACATAAATGAATCATCTTACAATCATAACATTTTCTTGAAAGCTTATCAGCAACGTATAAAATACCTGAAAGACTTTGAGCACCTTCTACAGAAGGATCTCTATGAGATAGAATCGCTAATTTCATTGACTCAATTTCCTCATCCTGATAACCTGCATCAATAAATAGTTGAGTACAAAATGCTGCACTTGCAAGCTCATGAGAAATACCCTTCTCATACTGTTGCCATTTACCAATGTCATGTAATAAGGCCGCACCATAAATGATATCCTTCGGAATTCTCAAACTATTCTCTAGACTTATGATATATCCAATCCTTGCAGTATCTAAGAAATGAGTTAAATCATGAGTACAAAATGAGCGATTTACTTCATGACCTGCAATTTTATTTATATAATCTCGGTATATTGGATGATTTAGGAGTTTATTAATTCTCTGATTCACAATTATTTACCTCCAAAAATTTCCTGTATTCTATTTGAATCTCATTAACAATAGCGCTCGTATTGACTTGAGCGTCTTCTATTTGAACGACTTTCATAATACCCACTAGGCTATTCGTTACGAACACTCCATCACTTTTCTTAACTTCCTCAAGGGTATAATGACCTTGAATCACTTCATAGTTATTGATAATCCAGCTTCTTAGTACTCCTGCCAATAAACCACACTCTATTAAAGGGGTATATATTTTATTCTCTTTAACAAAAAAGAGATTTGTCATACTTCCTTCGGTTATTTCATTTTCATTGTTTAAAAACACCACTTCATGAAAGCCTTCCTCTGTAGCCTTCTGTTTTTCAAGCATATTATCAATATAATTGGTTGATTTAATATAAGTTATATGTGATCTAGGATTTCTCCTTATATTACTTATTTTCAAGGAAAAGCCTTTTTGGTAGTCTTCCTTTTGATAGATAATTTCTCTTTTACTAAATAGAGTATTCTTATCTGAAACCGTTATTTTTATAGCGCAATTTTCAGTTGATATTCGCTTTATTTGATCTCTCGTGTATTCTTCCTCAATGTATTTATTGATATTTAATATCTTTAGTCCTGCATTTAATCTATCTAAATGTTCTTTCAATAGGATTGGTTGATTATTTTTAACTAATATAGTTTCAAAGACACCAAGACCAAAAAAGAAGCCGCTATCGAGATGTATTACTTCCTCTTCAGTTATATGGTCATTAATCATAATCATTCTATTACCTCCTATATCTTTTGTGTTATACTTGCAAATAGCGCGCTAGCTTTATCCAACGTTTCTTGGTATTCTTCTAAACAATCGGATTCCCATGTGACTCCGCCACCAACACCAATAAAGACTTGTCCATCTTTTTCAACAATTGTTCTAATTACAATATTCATGTCTGCATTGCCGTCAAAACCTAAATACCCAATACATCCTGTGTAAATATTTCTTCTTGTTGGCTCTAATTCCTCTATTATTTGCATTGACCTTATCTTTGGTGTTCCTGTGATTGATCCTCCTGGGAAACAAGCCTTAATGCAGTCTACTGCAGTACAGGAATCCTTTAATTGTCCTTTTATTGTTGCTGCCAAATGATATACTGTTGCATAGGCTTCAAGCTCAAAAAGTCCTTCCACTTTTACGGTATAGGGTCTACAAACCTTACTTAAATCGTTTCTTTCTAAATCTACGATCATTAATAATTCCGACTTATCTTTTTCACTATTCAACAATGCTTCCTTATTTCTTTCATCCTCTTCAATTGTCTTACCCCTTGGTCTCGTTCCTTTAATAGGTCTGGTTTCTACATGCCCGTTGGTTATTTTCAAGAATCTTTCTGGCGAAGATGATAATATATTAAATCCATCTAACTGCATGATTGCACTAAATGGTGCAGGATTAATGGTTCTAAGCTTTTTATATATAGTTAGTGGCGCTTCATCTATATCTGTTGTAAACGTATGCGTTAAGTTCGTGATATACACATCTCCATTTTTGATATATTGTCTCACCTTCTCAACAGTATCAATATAAGACTCTTTTGTGAATTTGGAATGAAATGCGATCTCTTTTGATAAACCTTTTTCAAAGGGGGTATTCACTAAGTCTGTCATAATTTTATGAATAATGTATGTAATTGACTTTTCTTTAACTTCTTTGATTCCTAACGCGCTTGCAAATACCTTTCCTTGTTTGTGGTCATATATAATTACTGTATCGTAAAAGTTAAAATAACAAGTTGGTATGTTTAAGGTTTCTTGAGATAAATTTGGAATTTTTTCCAAGTCTCTTACTAGGTCATAAGAAAAATATCCCATGCCTCCCCCAATAAATGGTAGCCCCGATTTGTTAACAACTTGATATTCATTCGTTATTTTATTTAGCTCTTCAAAAATATCGCCCTGAAAAGCATTGTTATTTATAATAACTTCTCCGTCTTTATACCGAAAAGTCAAGAATGGGTTAAACGCTAGGAATGAGTATTGTCCTAATCGCTCATCCTCCAAACTACTGTCAAAAAAAACCACTTCCTCTTCATGATTAAATATGGAGAATATCTCATATGCACTTCGTTTCGTATCTATTTCTACAATCAAAGGTTCTATCACCGCAAGCTACTCTCCTTCTTACACATATCAATATAGTTGTGAATCATTGCATGTCCATGTTGTGTTAATTCGGCTTCTGGATGAAATTGCAGCCCTTCAATATTGTATTCTTTATGTCGAATACCCATAATAACGCCATCTTTGGTTTCACAGCTCACCTCAAGACAACTTGGGATTGTTTTCTTGTCAACCACCAATGAATGATATCTTGTCACCAAAACACCTTGTTCTAAGTTCATAAAAATACCCTTTTCATCATGGAAAACCTCAGAGAGCTTACCATGCATCGGGCTATTACCATGAACAATGCTTGCTCCGAATACCTGTGCAATTGCTTGGTGTCCTAAGCAAATACCCAATATTGGAATACGCCCTTTAAATACTTCAATAATTTGTATAGACATCCCTGCTTCATTAGGTGTTTTTGGTCCTGGTGAGAGAATAATACCCTCAGGTTGTAAATGTTCAATCAAGTCTATCGTAATTTCATCGTTTCTGTATACAATTATTTCTTGGCCTAACTCTATAAAATATCTAACTAAATTGTAAACGAAAGAGTCATAATTATCAATCATTAAAAAAATGTTAACTACCTCCTTCCAATTAATATTATTTATTAAGACCTTCCATAAATAAATGATACCCCTTGCTTCTTAGCTTACAAGCTGGACACTCTCCACAACCTTGACCTTTTATGCCATTATAACAGGTTAGCGTTTCATCCTTAATAATATCGAGTACACCTAAATCATATGCCATTTCCCAAGTCTCTGCCTTATCAATCCACATAAGTGGTGTATGTATTACAAACTGATAATTCATTGAAAGCTCTAAGGTCACATTTAAAGATTTGATAAAAATATCTCGACAATCTGGATAACCACTATAGTCACTTTGAGAAACACCCGTAACAATATGATGTATATCTCTTTGTTTTGCAAAAATTGCACCAAAAGTAATGAATAATAGATTTCGACCATCTACAAATGTATTTGGTGTGCCGACATCAGGTGCATCAGTGTCCACCTTTATATCAGATCTTGTCAAAGAGTTTGGTGCCAATTGATTCAATAAGCTCATATCTAGAATATGATGTTCTATACCCTGTTCTCTACATATGTCCGTTGCACAATTCAATTCAAGGCTATGCTTTTGTCCATAATCAAAGGATATCGCAATGACTTCATGAAACCTCTCCTTAGCCCAAAACAAACAGGTCGTGCTATCTTGACCACCGCTAAATATTATGACTGCATTTTCTTTTTTCATATTTAATCACCTTTACTATTCAATTTAATAGTTGCGTTTGTTTATTTACGCATTATTTATAGAGTGCAAACAACTTACTCCATAGAGCTGTGTCAGAGTTAAATCTACCCTTTAGGGTAGTTGTCGTCGTCTTGGCATTGGTTTTCTTAATTCCTCTTGCACTCATGCAACCATGCTCACCTTCAATAATGACTGCAATATCCTCTGATCCTGTAACCAATTCCATGATTTCAGCAATATCAGTTCCTATGCGCTCTTGAAGTTGAAGTCTACGTCCTACCATATCAACAATTCTTGCTATTTTGCTTAATCCTATAATTTTCTTGTTTGGTATATAAGCAACTGCCACCTTCATATTGTACATCAAAGCCAAGTGATGTTCACAATGACTGATAATATCAATATCCTTCATCATAACCATATCCTTCGAGTCTACTTCAATATCTAAATCTTCTTCAAAGGTTTTATCAAACATTGTAGCCAATTCTTTATTTGAATAATTCATTCCTTCAAAAACTTCAGCGTACATATTAGCCACTCTTTTTGGTGTATCCTTTAGCCCTTCTCTATCAGGGTTATCTCCTAATGCAATCAGTATTTCCCTTACATGTTCTTCAATCTTAATTAAATCTATTGCCATTTTTATACCCCTTTCACGTCATTACCCCAAATTATTTTGTGTAATTGGAGCTGTAACGTTACGTGATTCAATAAATTGTCTTTCAACCATTCAACAATTTCTTCTGGTGTTATCTGACCAAATACTGGGCTTATATATACATTGGTATTTTGCACCAATTTAAATTGATTCATTAATTGTTTTGCTTTACTTAAATCAGATTCGCTTCCTACAACGAACTTAATTGTATCATCCTTTGTGAGCTTGCTCAAGTTGGTAAGCATCATATGCTCTTCCATACCGCTTGAGGGAAGCTTATAATCCATTGTAATAAAAACATTCTTGTTTTTAATTTCTTTTAAAGGTAAAATTGGAGCACTACCGTTAGTTTCTATTTCTATCCTTCTATCCTGTATTCTTGAAAGGTATTCCACCAACTCAATGAAATGCTCTTGAATAAGTGGTTCTCCACCAGTTAGGGTAATGTTAATGATTCCTGAAGCCTCAATATACTGATCAAGCTCTTCCTTTGTCATTATTGTAAATAAACAGTTGTCATCATTTGCCCAACTAGTATCACAATAGCTACAGCTTAAATTACAACCCTGAAAGCGAATAAATAATGCTAATTGGCCTGATAATCTACCTTCACCATTTACACTGATAAACTTTTCAACTACTTTATAAGTCATATCCTAGTTTCCTCACATTTTCTCATATATTGCACTGTTCGTTGGAGTTTCAAATACTGTAGCTCTTTTAACGTGATACCCTTTTTCTTCCATCTTATTGTAAAAATATTTAGCGAAGTTTTCAGCAGTTGGTCTAAAATCAACTTTAATAATATGAAAACCATCTTCTAATAAACAGTTTAATGTTTCTTTTCTCATAGTGCCTTCTTGAAGAATCAATCCATGATCAAATACATCTACTAGTGCTTTTACATCGTATTTTAAATCTGAGAAATCTGTCACCATGCCTTCTAACTGTCCTGATTCAATGAGTTGATCTGTTTGCACCTCAATGATTACCCTCCATCTGTGTCCATGAATGTGTCGACATTTTCCATCATATGCAGCAAGAAAATGGGCACTATCAAAACTGTGTTCACTTTGAATAATATACATTAGTTTACCTCCTTTTTGCTATGTGTTTTTCCATAATAACAACAGCCAATTGCACCGTTATATTCAGGATCTTGAATCGTTATGATTTCTTGATAATTGTTTTTTAAATAATGTCGGAGTGAGGCATTATAAGCTACCCCTCCTGCTAGTATTAGACTTTTACTTTTAAATCTAGATAATAGTGGCTTCAAGCGTTTATAAAGAGAATAGTTTACACTTGCACATAATAATTCCATGGAAATGCCTTCTGCTATTTTTCCAATCAATTCAGATTCAGAAAACACAGCACAAGTAGCATTTAATTCTATTGGGTTTTCATAATAAGAACTCATTTCATCTAATGAAATCTCTAATACATTGGCCATATTTTCTAAATATCTACCACAGGATGCAGCACATTTTTCATTCAGTTCTAAATCTGTAATAATACCCTTCTCAACTTTAATAATCTTTACATCTTGACCACCAACATCAAGTAATACAAAATCCCTTTGATCAGATTGATACAACGCACCATATACATGTGCTTTTATTTCGTTAATCGCATGAAACATATTTAAATCAGTGTTATTTCTTCCATATCCGGTTGAAATAGCTACATCTATTTCGTCTATTTGTAACTGTTCTAAATCAACTATAAGCTTTCTATCGTAGTTACAATACTCTCGATAAAAAGACATTGTGCTTATCTTTTGCTTCTTAATTATATTTCCTTCTTCCATCACAACTACTTTAACAGCTCTACTACCTAAGTCGATACCTAGTACTTTCATTTAATACGCTCCTTTCAAATCTGATAGCATATCTAAAAAAGCCTCTAGCCTTAGTTTCGTCCGTGCATCTAGGGAATTTTGTTGATCTCCTTCAATATTCAAAATTGGCAAGTCGATTGTTGCTTTGATAATAATATCATCTATGGCTCTATGGCAAAAGGCTTGTGTATAGTGAATCAACCCATCTAACTTACGCTCTTTTATTTGTTTATTTATTTCCTTAATTCTAAAACTACTTTCATAAGGATAGGTATAATCATTGTATTGATCAAATATATTTTGAGCCTGCGCTGCTCTTGGAAAAGAAAATTCTCGTTGAACTTCATTGTATATAATACTTGCATCAAATTGTTCCACAAAAGAATATAAATCAGCTGTCATTGGTGGTACACCAATATAACCAAGTCTTAGTTTTTTCTTTATAGGCTCTCTTAAAGTCATATCTTCAATGGCTTTCTTTAAGGTATTTGCATATTTCGTCGCATCTCCTTCAAAATCACTACAATTTACTAGATATAAATGATTTTCAAAACCAGATACCTTCAACTCTTCGTATGTAAGTCGATCTACTTCATGTGCTAATGCTCGAACTTGATTGAATTCCACTCTCTTTTTCTCAACCTCAGTTATATCTACCTTTAATAAGTTCATCAATTTTCTAAGTTCTGCTTCTAAATCTTCCTTTGCATGACTTTGAGGGTATGAGAAATCATAAACCTTGATTCCTTTATATGCCAATAAATCAGCCAATGCTTTTGTGTTAGAACAATCGCCACCTATTACACCAACAATTTCAGTAATATTATGTGCTATACATACTCCATAAAGACCTTTAATCCAGGCGCAAATACTCTTAGGAAAACCGTCTCGTTCAGCTATTTCTATATACTTCAAATAATCTTCAGAAGTAACGAAGATATTGTTCAAATCAATTGGAGTATAGCCAGCTGCAACAAATATCTCTATTGGAACAGTCGTTGTTAAACCTATTTTTTTCATTTTATCACCTTCCACAAATTATAAACATAAGAAAAACTGTCTTAGTACATAAAAAAAGGACCTAAAAGGTCCTTCAAAAAAGCCTTAAATAATAAGGTTGAAGTCCTAGTTTTTTTTATTGACAGGATGGTTACGAACTGTCATATTCATTTTATTTCAATAGAAATTCGTATGCACCTAGGAACCGAACGATCAAGCCTATGGGAAATGCACCGAAGAATTATTCTTGTAACTGGATTAGTATATCATACCGCTTGTATCGAGTCAATTGCTCTTTTGGTAGAACAAAGCGCGCAGCGCGTTGCGTAACAATTTATGCTATCAACCGCTTTGTTCTATGCTTCGTGGAAAGTAGAACTTTCCTACTGGACAAGAAATTGCTTTTGCAGCGCAATTTTATCCTACTAAAAAATAAAAAACCCCCTCAGAAAACAGAAAATACTGTAAACTGGGAGGTTACTAAATTACGGTGAAATTATAAAAACAAATATACTATTTGGGCGTTTTGAATAATGTTTTTACAAAATAAAAACTATTCACCGTATTGTCTTACATTCTCTTTATTAAATTACATATTAATAAATCTCTTGGCTTAACAATTGTAAACTACGACCATTGTTATTTTTCTAATTAAATCTCTAAACATAGAAAACAAGATCATCCCTACTCATCCAGTACTATTCTCTTTTTGTATTAGGCTCACCATTCCTAATCATTAATAACAAAACCCCGAACAATCCATTATTTATCTAATTGACGTCCTACGTACTATAAAATGCATTTTATGTCATAATTCTACCACGTTATCGAAAAAACGCAATACTAAATGGATGAAACAGGCTTTTATCTGTCTGAAATCTTTTTTCAAGCATTTTTACTGCGTTATTTAGGTAAAGTGATCCTGAAAGCTATAAAATTATCATTTAATTCTATATTAGAAACGTGCACTTCTCCTTGGTTTTTGTCAATCAATTGACGCAGCTTGTACAAACCTAACCCTCGTCCATGCTTATTTTTTGTTGAGTAACCTTTTTTAAAAATGTCATTTATTTGTTCCACAGTTAAATATGGATGTTTATTCAATACTTCAAATACACAGTGATTATTTTCTTTCATAATATTTATAATAACCAAATTATCTACCACACCAGTTTCAAACGCATTTTCTAGTAATATACTTAGTATTTCAATTATTTCATAATCCTTTAGACTCGTTTTCAAATCATAGTAATCAATATTAATATTGAGTCCAATGTTGTTATTGAAAGCCCATTTCTTTTTACTGTAAAGAAAACCAGCAATAATCTTATTATCTAATTTGATTAGATTACTATTCTTGAAATCTTCATCTATCTCATCTATGTATGCTTCAACCTTGTTTATCGTATCCGGCGAATTCTTATTCATTTCAATCATCATTTTAATCGCAAGTAAATGGTTGTCAAAATCATGTTGCTTAACCCTAAGCTCGTCCACCAATTCATCTACAATTGGTAAGTACTGTTCATATATTCTAACTTGTTCTTCTGCGTTTATATTTTTCAGTCCATTTCTTAAAAAAATAATAGTAATACTCATTAATAGCATTGCAAAAATTATCATGAGAACAAAATTGTCAATGATTCCATCGAAATCAGCGTTCCAATATATACCCATTATATTAGTTGCTACCATTACATTAATACAAATGATTTTAAATATCTGATTTTTATTCTCGATATAATCGTATAGAACCTTTATTGGAATATACTTGGTTAGTGTAATAATAACTATGATTGCTATTGTCTGAGCAATCAATCCAGTTGAAAATATATACTCAATTCCCCCCATTATAAAATAAAGAGGAATTAGTATTGTTGTTTGAAGCACCATCATTAAAATTGTCCCGATTAGGTATAAAGAAAATGATTGATCAATTTTTTTATATATTAACCAAGTCCACGAAAAGAAGATACAATTGCTTATTATAATACTATACTGAGTATCTATTTTCAAAGGTGCTCCAATAATCAAGGAACCACCAAAAAATACTAAGATATGCCATAACTTTAAACGTTTTCTGTTTCCGCACAATTTATTAAGTAAAAAAACATACATGAAAACATCAAATAGGGTTAAAATTACATTCTCAAAATAACTCATAGCCACTCCCCTCTCAGAACTGCTGTAATTTTTTCTATCCATTGCTAATTATTATTTGATTTACTTGATAATCTATATCTTTATATTCACGATTATTTTGGCAAAACTACCTTGAACAAAATAAAGTTATTTTCTGATTCTACGTTGGATA